>CANMGM010000321.1 GCA_947497195.1 Bacteroidota bacterium | reverse complement strand
ATGAGCGAAAACTTGCCAAGTCCTTTTCACGAAGGGAAAGTGCTTTTACTCGACAAGCCGTTGGGCTGGACCTCCTTCGATCTGGTAAATAAAGTGCGCAACTCGATTCGTCGCGCCTATGGTTTAAAAGGAAAAGGAATCAAAGTGGGGCATGCAGGAACCCTCGATCCGCTTGCAACAGGGTTGATGATTATTTGCACCGGACGAATGACCAAGCAAATTGAGCAATTTTCAGGACTCGGGAAAACGTATACAGGAACGATTGTACTTGGAGCAAGCACGCCGTCGTTCGATCTGGAGAAAGAAATTGATACACGCTATCCGACAGAGCACATTACAGAAGACGCAATCCGCGAAACGGTGAAGCAATTTACCGGTTGGCAAGATCAGGTTCCACCTTTGTTTTCTGCGAAGAAGATTGATGGAAAGCGTGCCTACGAATACGCGCGCAAGGGCGAAGAAGTAGAGATTAAAACTGCACGCATCGAGATTCGTGAATTTGAGATTACCCGCATCGAAATGCCGGAGGTTGATTTTTACATCCGCTGTTCAAAGGGTACATACATTCGATCCATTGCCCGCGATTTTGGGCTGGCGCTCGATTCGGGGGCCTATCTCACCAATTTGCGTCGCACATCCATTGGCGAAATGGATATAAAAGAGGCTACGGATGTGGAGGAGTTTTTAAGGCTGCTCCAGTGAAAATTACACCAAAGCAGCCTTAAACAATTCGAAATCTGGAATAAAAATTAATTCAACACAAACTTGCGTGTGAACATCCCGCTTGTTCCATCAACGCGGAGGGTATACATTCCGCCAGGTAGATTTTCAAGTCTGATGCGTGTATCAAGTTGGTTGAATTGACCTTGTTGAACGATTCTGCCGCTAACATCCGAAATTTTAAACGCAGGTTGTTCATTCACGATTCCCTGATTCAAGCGAACCTGAATACTTCCATTGGCAGGATTTGGGTAAATATTACAAGCATCTGCCGTGTTCCATAATTCAAAAATGCCAGTTGTTCCGACACAGAAAAGCACAGTGTCAGAAGTTGTAAATTGACCACCCGAACCGATTGTGTTTTGTGTTGGACCGGTTAAGGTAAACGAGCCTTGACCGCTGCCACAGCAGATTCCATCGCCATAGGAATCGCGTATTACAAAACGGTAGCAACCATTTGGAAGACAGAAATTAAGTGTTTGCGGTCCCGAAACAGAACCAATCGGCGCTGCAACAATATTTGTGTTGGTTGTAGTGTTAACCAAGGTAAATCCTGTCTCATCGGGGTAATCGTCGGTTATCAAGTTAAGCGTATATGCATCGCCCTGATTTACCGAGAATGTTACCTGCGCATTGTTGTTGGAGGCCAGCCCATCTTGCGCTCCGTTGTTGGGATTGCTCACTTGCACCTGGAACTGTTGATTTGTTCCAGCACTAACATTTACTGAAGGAAGAGTAACCGTAGCTGATTCGAAGGTGGCTAAATTACCGGTCCAATCGTACGTTTGAAGCGTTGTGCCAGCGAGGCCAAATGAAATGGTACAAGATGTAAGCGGAGAACTTCCATTGTTTCGAATCTTAACGCTCGGTTCAATTGAAGTGGCATTGCAATACGAAGCGGCAGGTGATGTAATGGATTGTATACCCGCATCTACGGCAAACTGCGGAACAGACGCTTCAATTCCATCTACAGATGCCACGTCTGAGCCCGTTGGATCGAGCCAGTCGCGAAGACGTGTGGATGCAGAATTTCCATCCCACGAAGTAAACAAACGGCCGTAAAAATCGTCGATGTTGTTTCCACAATTTGCCGTGCCACCAAAAAGCTGCCCAATTATCTGCTTATCTTCATTATAAAGCGGAGATCCGGACGAACCGCCTTCGGTTGTGCCGTCTTCCCAATCTAAAATATGCCAGCAATCGGCACCGCCAAATTGACCAATTTCTGTTGCATCGTCGTTAAACGTAATTTTCTTAACATCTCCGGAAGGATGGTGAATGCCAACAGCTGATGCAGGTGGCGCATCCTGTCGCGACCAACCCGATAAATAAGCGTTGAAGTTGGGATTGATTTCGGCTGCCAATTCCACCAGACAAAAATCGGAGCCGCCGTTGCGTGCACGAATGGTGCATCCTTGCTGAACATCTGCCGTATTGCCATCCTGATTTGGCGTACACACCGGACTTTGGTAATTAAACATAAAAATGTCGGTTGTGCTCGGATCGCAATGGTCGGCTGTTAAGATATAGGGAGTACCGTCGTTTGCCGAGTTGTTAATTGCAGCACCCGAACAGAATCTGAAATTGCCCGAAAGCAACATCACCGAAGACCGAATTTGGTTAGCCCAGGGATCGCCTTCAGGGCAAACTACATTGTTGTTGCAATTGCCCGACTCGCCAAAATCTTTTAAGTCTTTATAAAAGTCGCGGTAAACATGCACAATTTGATTCAGAACAATATCAACTTCCGGAGTCGATTCGGCAGGAACAGAAATCTCAAGAATTGCCGTATTGCCGCGCACCGGAAGTGTTGCAAAATTGTGCAGCCTGTTCATGTTGCGCTCCGTAAATGCGCCGAGAACGTGCGAACCATCCGGATTGTAAACAAACATGCGGGTGCCGTTTGGAACAATAAAGCGATTAAACGTTAAATTAATGCTCTTTGCTGTTTGCGATTTGATTTGCAGGCTCCACAATTTGCGCCCGTTGGGCAAATCCTGCCAATTGCTGGCTACATTCACCGGAATCGAAACCGGGAAATCCAATCCAAAGCGTAAGGTTTTATCGCCGAGTAATGCAGCCATACGGTCTTGCTCCAACAATGCTTCGTTATCGACCAATGGAATCTTAAAGGATTCTACGGATTGAAGTGAAACATCTTTCAATCCAATTGGCAGACCTCCGATTGATGGTTGCGCGAAAATTCCAAGCGATACCGAAATGCTCAGAAAAAATGTAAAAATGTTTTTCATAGATTTTGGGTGGTTTGACAAACGCAAATGTAAAGGAATATCCTAAAACAGAACAATT
>CANMGM010000320.1 GCA_947497195.1 Bacteroidota bacterium | reverse complement strand
AGTATTCGTTTTTTCAATTGGGATTGCAGCATTTGCACAACAGAATGTACTCGAAGCGCCCGAAGATTCTCGTCCACCGAATACCTCTATTATTTATGAAAGCCGTGATCAAGATACAGATCTTGGTCTTCCAGAACCCGTGGAACCTCCTCCAGATTCTGATCAGGTGTTTAGTTTCGTAGAGCAAATGCCTGTGTTCGAAGGCGGACAGGATGCCTTAATGAAGTTTTTGGTAAACAACCTCCGATACCCGGATGCCGCAGTTGAACAAGAATTACAGGGTAAGGTGTTCGTTGAATTTGTGGTGTATCCAAATGGCGAACTTGGAAAATATAAAATTCTAAGGGGAGTGCATTCCTTGCTCGATAAAGAGGCGCTTCGTGTAGTAAAATTAACTTCGGGAAAATGGACGCCTGGAAGGCAAAATGGCAAGGCGGTTCCGGTTCAGTTTCGGTTACCGGTTGCTTTTGTGTTAAAGTAAACCAGACAGGAATGTCTCGGTAGGCCGTTTAAATAAATATCTTTGAAGGCGCGTTAGATGCCAATTAATTTAGCCTATGATTTCTGCATTCGTTCCCTATGACTTTTCGACACTTTCTGATGTTGCTGCACGTCAGGCATGTATGCTCAAAATGGGGCAGCCGGTTCGGTTGACCTTGTTGCATGTTTGCTCCGAAGACGATCGGAATGAACAAACAGTTGAGCTTGATTCTATAGCCAATAAACTTAGTGCTGAATTTGGAATCGAGGTTCTTTCGCAGGTTGCAATTGGAGACGTACTGCCTTCGATTGATTTAATTTCATCCGGATCTGATTTTCAATTGATGCTGGTTGGAACACATGGCGTAAAGGGAATAAGGCAGTTTTTGTTTGGTTCAGACATTTTGCGCTTAGTAAGGCATGCCCACTGTGCTTCGCTTGTGGTTCAGGAGACAAGTCGGCCCAAGGCAGCGTTAAAAAAAGTGTTGCTTCCTGCTGGAGCACACATTTCCTATATTCGACTGGCAGAGTCGTTAATTTCCTTGTTGAAGGCCAACGAGGCAGAGGTCTTGGTGTACACAATTCGTCGGCCAATGGAGGAGTTGTCTGAGGCACTTGTTCAAAATCGTGCAAAAGCTGTTGAGCTGTTTAATGGAGCCGGAATACCCTGTAGGATTGTGGAAGAGGAATCAAATGTTGTGTCGTTCGGCTTTGCCAAACAAACGCTCTCATATGCCACCGCAAACGCAGTTGATTTGATTGGCATTGTTCCGCAGGCATCGGATGAATTTACGTATATGGCAGATGCTGAAAAAGAACGATTTTTAATCAACGCTGCCGGAATTCCGGTTTGGTGTTTTGGATAGTCGAAATTCTGAATAGCCCCCTATATCTCAAGGTCCACAAAACATTAAATCCGTTTACCGGTTAGTTCTACGTGAGTCTTCGCCAATCTATTCTCCGAAAAGCCTATCCGCTGCTCATGAAGCTTAGTGCTTCGACCAGTAAATCCAGGATTCTGTTTCCACCCGCGGATGCTACATTACCTCCAATACCTCCCGATTTGACTTTGCAACTCAACGATGGGGCTTGTTGGAATCTCGCCGAATCACAAGGGAAATTCACGTTGCTTGTAAACACAGCTTCCGATTGTGGGTACACTCCACAGTATACGCAATTGCAGCAATTAGCAGATGATTTCCGCGATACACTGCTCATTATTGGGGTGCCGGCAAACGAATTTAAAAAGCAGGAGCCGGGAAGTGATGACGAGATTGGACAGTTCTGTTCTCGAAATTACGGCGTTACGTTCCCTATTGCCCGTAAAACGTCTGTTATAAGAGGAGTAACGCAGCATCCAATCTACAACTGGCTTACGCATGCGCATGCAAATGGATGGAACGATCATGCTCCCGACTGGAATTTTTCCAAATACCTGCTTTCGCCCGAAGGCAAGCTGCTGGCCTATTACGGGCCTGCCGTTGAGCCCTCAGTATGCGCTGAATTGCTCCGTTAAACGCTGCAGACACGCTTTTCCCTCATTTTTCAAACGCTCGAGTTCTTCGGGATTTTTGCTTCGTTCAAATTCAGTTCGGTTCTCGCCCACATGAACTACAATCTGACCATTCGGGCGTTTCCAGCCAAAGCCTTCGTCGAAGGTATACAGCGCAAATTCTTTCGAATAGGGATTCATCAAATCCTTGCTCCATTCGAAGCGGCGCTCATCGATGTTTAGCTGATGCAACAGCGTCGAAGCCACATCGAGTTGCGAGCAGATGCGGTGGTATTGTTTTCCGCGAAACTCGGGTGCAATAACTTCACCGAAAAATAACAGCGGTATCCTCCGGTATTCGGGCGAATAATAACTCGTATTGCGCGCACTCGCATGGTGATGGTCTGACACAAAAACGAATAAGGTATTCTCGTACCAGGCTTGTTTTTTTGCCTCCTGCATGAAGCGGCCCAAGACCGAATCGGCATAATGCAATCCGTTGAGGTAGCCTTTGGTATCGCCTTCCCATTCGATGGTTTGCGGAACAGGTATGTCGTACGGGCCGTGAGTACTTTGCGTAAAAACGGAGGCGAAAAAGGGCTGTTTGCTTTGGTTTAGCTGCCCAAGTTTTCGGGAGAACAAATCGCCGTCGTGCACGCCAAGCCTACCGCGGTATACCGAAGCATCGAAGGCGTTTTCTTCCTCCACAAGGTCAAAGCCCATGTGGTAGATGTACGACTTGATGTTGCCGTATTCGAGTTGCCCGCCGAACAAATACGACGTACTGTATCCGTTTTTCTTGAAGGGCTCAACCAGCGATGGAAGTGAGGTGTATTTCGACGGAACAGTTACAATTGACGTGCGCGGTTGTGCCGGGAATGCCGAAAAAATGGCACCCATGCCCTGGTCGCTCAAATTTCCCGATGCGTAGCAACTATCGAAGGATATTCCGGTACGAACCAATTTGTCGAACTCCGGTGTAATGCCTTCGAGTCCGCCGAACGACTCCACGCAATCGGCCGTCCATCCTTCAAAAATCACCAAACACACATTGGGTTTGGCT
>CANMGM010000319.1 GCA_947497195.1 Bacteroidota bacterium | reverse complement strand
GATGCGTTTATGGCAGAACGGCTTGCAGACAAACTGCTCAAAAACGCTTTGAAGAATAGCAGCTGGACCGAAAACGGACAGTCTATAGAAGAACGGATCAATGAGTTGCATGAACGTGGAATCGAAATACATCCAAAGGATACGCTGAAAAACTTGCCCGAGCTAACGGAAGGCCTTGAATCAACAAACTATGCCCATTATCTTCTGCAACAAAATGCAGTTTTTGTAAAGCCGCATGCGAAACATACCGAAAGGCTTCGTGATGCGTTAAAAAAAGCAGAAATCGAATTTTCGGAAGAGTTGGATGGAATGATACACGTCGCATCCAACAGTAAATTGCAGGAAATTTTAAAACCCGCATGGTATCGCATTCAGGATGCTTCGTCGGTGGCAACACAGGCATATTACCCAGATTGCAATCCTACTTCGGTTTGGGATACCTGCGCGGGCGGCGGCGGTAAAAGTTTGTTACTACACGAAAAATATCCGAAGGCGAAATTGTATGCCTCCGATAACCGGGCGCATATGCTTGAAAACCTGAAGCAACGGTTTAAAGAACATGACTATCCCCTACCCTGGTGCTTTGAATGGGACGGAGAAAACGCGAGAGAAACGATGCCTTCATCATCCCTATTCGACCTAATTCTCTGCGATGTGCCCTGCAGCGGATCGGGAACCTGGGCGCGAAGTCCCGAGAGTTTGTACTTTTTCGATCAGGATGAATTTGCCAAATTACCCGAAAAACAGAAAACGATTGTTAAATCGGCACTCAAGCACCTCAAACCGGGTGGATATCTGGTGTACATTACCTGTTCGGTTTTTCGCGATGAGAATGAAGCTGTAATAGACGCCATTTGCCAAACGGAGGGACTTTCATGCGAAACGCAAACGCTTATCAACGGCATCGAGCGACGGGCCGATTGTTTGTTTGTGGCGGTATTGAAAAGAGAAGAGGTGTGAAAATGCGATTCACACTATTGATCTTTCTGGGATTTTCAACAGGTATTTTCTCGCAGAAAAATAAGTCTATTGAATGCTTGGAACGCTACGATAATGTTCTTCAGACACATCGTTTAAGCGGTGGATTTCTTGTGTATGATGAACAAACTGACCAATTGTATTCGAACAATTTCAATTTGCTCGATTCGTTGCTGAGTCCGGCCTCGACATTCAAGATTTACAATGCACTGCAAGCTTTGGACAATAAGATTCTGCGCGATGAAAACGACACCCTGCACTGGGATGGCAAGAAACGCATGGTTGAGGCCTGGAACCGCGACCTCAGTTTACAGGAGGCATTTAGCGCATCGGCGGTTTGGTATTTTCAGGAACTAGCACGCAGAAGTGGGAAAGAGAGGATGCAACACACTTTAAATGTTCTCGATTACGGAAATAAGTCGGCAGCCGGATCGGTAGATTCGTTCTGGTTGAACGGCACACTGCGCATTAGTGCGAAGCAGCAGCTAGATTTACTTCGGCGTTTGTATCACGAACAATTGCCGTTTAGCGCTGAAAGTCAGCAAACCGTAAAACGGATCATGAAAAACAGCGAACCCGATCTTTATGGCAAAACCGGATGGGGCATGTGGCAAGGAAAAGATTTGGGCTGGTTTATCGGATGGATGGAACATGAAGGCAAGCCGGTGTTTTTTGTGCACAATTTGATTTCCGACGAATTGCCGGACGATGAATTTGGGCGGCTGAGGCGTTCGATGATTTTGGAATTGATAAGGTGCAGGATAGAGAAGTAGAAAGTGGAAAGTAGAAAGTGGAAAGTAGAAAGTAGAAAGTAGAAAGTGGAAAGTGGAGAGTGGAGAGTGGAAAGTAGAAAGTAGAAAGTAGAAGGTGGAAAGTGGAGATTAAAGCTCCGGACTTTAGTCCGGATATATTTAAAATTCCCTTAAAATAGCCCAGGATTTCAATCCTGGGATAAAATAAAATTCCAGAAATGCTATCGATATGCGATGTTTCGATGTTCGACGCGCTGGTGCTCTACCTGCACGTAAACCCGCCAGGGATTGCAGGGTAAAGCCCGCAAGACGTTGAGGCGAAGCCGAAACGGACGAGGACTTGTACCGTAAAGCCCGCTCGTGGCGGCCCGGTAGGATTGGTTTGCGCTGCAGTAGCGTAAGCATTGTAACTAACGGCACTCCATTGCCATATATTGCCGTGTGCAGTGTACAAGCCATAGGCATTGGAGCTAAGGCCAATTAGAGATATAGTTTCTGCTCTATAAACTCTTTTAAATGAGGGATTTTATTGGCAATAATATCCCAAACTTCCTCCACGTCGATTCCAAAATAATCGTGGGCTATAAGATTTCGAAATGCTTTTATTTTATGCCACTCCATATGCCTTTTAGATTCAACAAAACTGCTATCTAAACGCAACACCGATTCGCCGATGATGACAAAATTCATAAGACAAGCATCGAACGTTTTTTCATCATTTTTCAAATCCTACCAAGAACGGATATTGGTTGAAAAACGCTCTATCTTTTCAATGGATTCAAGCATCGAACGTAAAGCCAATGCATTGGATTCATGCATAAATAGCATCCTTTAGTATGAACTCTTTTGCAAAAGGCTTAATGTGCCTGGCATTGCAAATGTCGACTTCGCGTTCAAATTTTTGTTTCAATAATTCGCGCAAAGCCCATTTGAGGCCGAATACATGGATTGCATTGCTATGGAGTTCAACCAGTATGTCAACATCGCTATCCGAACTTTGTTCGTTTCGGGCAAATGAGCCAAAAATGCCTATTTTAGATACATGAAATTCGTTGCGAAAGAACTCTTTGTTTTTGCGGAGGTACTGCAAAATGGATTCTCTGTTTAACACAATGGATATGTTGCAACGAATACAAAACAAATATACTACAAACAGCCCACGGTTGTTTCAATTTATTGTATATTGAAATATTTAGACCGCACGAGACGAAGTTCGAATAAAATATTCTCCATTAATTTCCCGGGATTGAAATTCCTGGTCTGACTTCGCAAATACATAATTTCTTCTTTCAACTTTTTCCTTTCATACTT
>CANMGM010000318.1 GCA_947497195.1 Bacteroidota bacterium | reverse complement strand
TGGTACTTAGCGGATTGAGCAGCAATTTACAAGCCGGTGTGAATACCGCAATCAGTTTAGCAGTTGCCGACAACGATGTTCCTGTAACATACCAAAACCTGAACATCAATGAGGTGATGGTAAACAATACGGTTTCGTTTTCGGATGAATTTTCGGAATACAACGATTGGATAGAGATTCAAAACTCAGGTGATGCCTCCATCTCGCTCGCAAGTTTGTTTATTACCAACGACCCGCTCGTGCCGAATAAATTTCAGTTTAGCGCATCTCCAATTTGCAATCTTGCTCCCGGAGCTTTTAAGTTGGTCTGGGCCGACGACAGTATCGAACAGGGGCCACTGCATTTGAATTTCGAACTCAACAACTCGGGCGGTTATGTTGGATTGTATGCCCTGCAAGCCGGAAATTTCGGTCCGTTTTACGCGCTAATCGATAGTGTTTATTATCCCGCTATGAATGTGGATGTGAGTTATGCATATTTCACCGACATCGAAGGCAATTGGTTGCTCTTGAACAATTCCACTCCGGGTTTGGCAAATGATTTTCCTGTTGGCCAAAACACAGTTAACGAGAGCATTATTCAAATTTATCCCAATCCGGCAAGCAGCCAAATCACGATTCGATGTAAAGATAATACACCCGATGCTAGACTAATTGTTTACAATTCTGCAGGCCAAACAGTATTTAGCAAAACTGCCGAAAGGCTAAATGCTTTAACGCTTCAAACAGACGAGTGGTTATCGGGTATCTACTACATTGTGCTTATTTCCGACGATACAATACACCGGCAAACACTAAGCATCTGCCGGGATTAAAGTCGGTACGATAAAATTAGTTTACCTTTGCAGATGATTGCGGAATTTCAAATCATTCGAAATGAATTCCCATGTCATAATGTGGTTTATGAAATTAAAATTTAGCACTGTATTTTTCTTTTTCGCCTTAAGTAAAGCTGTATTTGCACAAGCTTTAGTTCCTGGCTCTGTTGCCTTTATAGGATTTCAAAGCGACCAACCTATAACCTTTGCATTTGTTAATCTGGTGCCATTAGAGCCCAATACATCGATTTCGTTTACCGACAACAAATGGGGATTCGATTACCTCGTTACATCGGAGCAAACCGTTGTATGGACAAGTCCTGATACAGCCTTGCCGATAGGTACAATCGTTACACTGCGCGACAATGGAAATCCAAATATGCAGGTTATTGGAGCAGGAAGCACAGTTGGGAGAGTGTATATCATGGGCGGACAAGGCGATCAGATTTTGGCGTATACCGGCCCCGAAACCGATCCATCGTTTATTGCCGGAATAAGCAATTCGAATTGGCAGCCTACGTGCGACACGCTTCCATTCTTTCAGTACCAAACATGTCTTCCGGCCCCGCTCGTAAATGGACTCACTGCCGTTTCCTTTACGAGTTCGGAAACGTCCAACGTTGACAATGGCTACTTTTCAATTACACCTTTGAATGCATCGGGTCTGGAGAATTTAAGCATCATCAACAATGCAAATTACTGGTATCTCGATAATACACAATTGGCCATGTACGAAAACTGGCCCAACTGGTTGCAGGGCAGTACACAACCCTTCGCTTCAACCATCGAATTTTCGCAACCAAGCTATCAAATCACCGAAGGCGGCTCACAAGCTGTAATTACCCTGAGCCTAAATGCACAACAATTTGCACCTCAAACCGTAGTTTTAGAAGCTTTGAATTTCCCCGGCATAACGAGCGCAGATTACGCAACATCGCCCGAAATTGTAAACGGAACCATCATCCTGAACGTACCTGCAAATACACTCAGTGCAAGTTTCAGCGTGCAGGCTCTGATTGATGGTGTTGCCGAAGATCTTGAGAATATCACATTCAGTATAGCATCCGTAAGCGGCGGACTGGCAATTGGACAGGATGATGCTATCGCGTTGAGTATCGTAAGTACGGAAGAGAATTTTTCTCAGATTAATTTTACCAACGATACCTTGTACATCGATGAAGGTGGACAGGCGCTGATTGTGCCGATGTCGATTAGTCCGGCCTCATCGCAAATCTACAATGTGATTTTAACTGCCTTCAACGGTACCGGAATTCAAACAGACTATTTCACCACACCAAGCGACTTTAGCGGACAGCTACTGCTTCAAACAACGGCCAATAGCGCTAACTTGTCGTTTAGTGTTTCAACGTTCAACGATTTTCAAATTGAGGCCGATGAAGTTGTGCGGTTTACAATCACAACCGTTTCAACCGGACTTCAAATTGGAACCAGTTCTACACTTGTGGTTGTTATTCGCGATAACGACAATACGCCTACGGTTTATTATCCGGAGTTATTCATCAACGAGATATGCTCGATTAACTCCAATTTTCCGGACGAAAACGAGCAACTCGATGACTGGATTGAAATTTACAATGCAGATACGGGCACTGTAGTGATGTCGGGATACAAGTTCACGAACAACCTGAACAATCCAACCCTGTTCTCCATTCCGGCTGTAAGTGCTCAAACAACAATTCAGCCCCAGGGCTTCAAGTTATTCTGGGCCGACCAAAATACCACACAGGGTCCCTTGCATTTGAATTTTACGTTAAATCAAAATACCGGCGGATTGGTTGCCTTAATTGCCCCAGATGCCGAAACCATCATCGATCAGGTTTCGTTTCCGCCCATGAATTTAGGTGAAAGTTTTGGGCGCTTTCCCGACGGAGGAAGCGACTTAAGTTTGCTGTATGTAGCCACTCCCGGTGCTCCGAATCTCGATAGCATTCCGCCTTTGTATGTCGAAGGACATGCGAACGCAAACGGAAGTCTTTCGGTTTTTCCCAATCCGGTTTCAAGCATACTCAATGTGGTAAAAACAGGGCAACCTTTGGATGGCAATATCGCTTTTACGATTTACGATATGCTTGGGAAACCTGTAGCATTTCCCAATGCGAAAATTGGTAAACTCGGCAAATCATGGACAATAAACACAACCGGTTTATCGTCGGGGCTTTATTTTCTAATGCTTCAAAGTGGAAGTGAATCCCACGTTATTCGGTTTATTGT
>CANMGM010000317.1 GCA_947497195.1 Bacteroidota bacterium | reverse complement strand
CTTGGATTGAGCCACTAAGCGACGGGTTTGGATAAACCGTGAATGGCATTTCTGCTTGCACTTGAAATCCGGTAATGTAATCGTACGTATAACGCGCAACCGACCACTTCGTGCCGTTCAATAGGTCTGAATTTTCGCCGATTGAATGCGCGTAAAACACTTTATTGCCTGCATAGATTAATCCGGCATTGAATGCCTGATCGGTTTGTGGGAGACGAATTTCAGACTCCAAATTGCCCGTTGGAGATACCAAAAAGTATGAAATCCCAGTGAATGGCTCACCTCCGTCTGAACTCCCTACAAGATAGCCGTTTTCATCAACAATAATTTGATTTGGGTTTTCAAAATATATATCAGAGCTCATCCCAGGATACACAAAGTGATAGCGAAGTTGTCCATTTGGATCAAACGAAAAAACTTCGGGACGAATGTTAAATTGATTCCCTTTCCCGCCTCGAATATCTCCACCCTGCTCAACTTCGGGAGCAGTTGGTCCGCTCAGTTCGCCAACACCCTGCTCAAAATAATAGTAAACGTTGCCGTTTGCATCAAGTACCATGTCTTTAAACTTGCGTATTGCAATGCCAAATTCGCTTAAATCAACTGTTTGTTGCCAAATCTGTGTGCCTTCTGGAGTGTATCGTGTGAGGAATAACCGCTGGTTAAATTCATCCGTAAAATTTTGTAATACGCTGCTAAATAATACATCTCCGCTAGAATACAGCTGAGTAGGCATTTCTCCGTTTCCAATAAACTCAGGAATAGCAAGAGAATCTGTCCAACGTAAATCGAGGTTGCTATCGAACGAAGTAAATCGCAACATCGCCACATTTGATCCATTCAAATAGATGTTGTCGTTGTTATCTAAGACCATTCGTTTGGGGAATGCCCAAGCAAATATTCCAGCCACCGCCTCATCTACAATATTCCCATTGGTTGGGTCAACCTTAAAAAGATATGGAGCAATTGTAGCATATTCGGATGCATATTTTAAACCAAACACATACAACATCGATTCATCAGCAGACAGCTTAACATCATTAAACTCGCTAGCGAATGTGCTTGTAAAATACTCCTCAGCGTACTGCAATTCACCGAGGCTGTTTACTTTGTAGATATATCTTCCGTCGTATGGAGCCGCAGATTGGGTTCCAACACCATAAGCATCCCCATTCGAGGCAATTGCAACAGCCTCGGCGACGGCCTCAAAACAATCGGCACATGCACCAAATTGGTTATGGCTCATAAACCAGTTTTCAACACCTCCTAACGTTACAGACTGCGCACTGTGTATATTCTGTGGGTGAACATATAGATCGTTATCTGCAATCCGCATAAAGGTTTTGGTTGGTGAGCTAGTAAAATAGTCGTGGTCAGTTTGCCAGATCTGATTAAACTGAGCATTTGCAGTTGTACTGATTAAGAGTATTGAAAACAGAAAGGGTTTCATAGTGCTGAAATTTTAACAAAAATCGTTTAGTATTCATCGTGCCGCAATCACTAATTCTAGTGATGTTAAAAAGTAGCCGTATTAAGGAAACAAAAATTGCCTTTACCGCGTATTTTTGCCCGTCTATTTTGAAGTTTCCTTTATGCAAATGCTTTCTCTCATTGAAGCTTTTCCCAAGCAACTTGCCGAAGCCATTGATATTGCACGTAGCAGTACACTGCACGATTTAAAGTTTACCCCGCAGCATGTTGTTATTTCGGGTCTTGGCGGATCGGGCATTGGAGGAAGCATTGTTGCCGAATACGTGGCGCACGAAGGTAAAATTCCGGTGCACGTTTGCAAGGAATACCACTTGCCGGCCTGGGTAAATGAACAATCGCTCGTAATTTTATCGTCCTACTCGGGCGATACCGAAGAAACACTTTCTACATTCCATCAAGCAGTGGAGCGCAAAGCACAGGTAATCTGCATCAGCTCAGGTGGAACCATTTCAAAGCTTGCCCAAGAACATGGTTTTGATTTGATTCAAATTCCGGGGGGAAATCCACCGCGCGCCTGTCTCGGGTATTCGCTGGTGCAGTTGCTTGGAATTTTCGAGCGTTACCGCTGGATCGAAAATGCGCTTCAATCGGTCGAAAATGCACGTCAACACATGGTTGAGAAAGCGGCCTCTTACCAGCGCGAAGCCGAATCAATTGCCAAAGCCATCGCCTTCTCAACGCCGGTAATCTATACATGTGCCGGTTACGAGGGCATCGCCATTCGTTTTCGCCAGCAACTCAACGAGAACTCAAAAATGCTTTGCTGGCATCATGTGATTCCCGAAATGAACCACAACGAACTGGTGGGCTGGGCCGATAAAAATCCAAAAATTGCGGCATTGTTTTTTAGAAACGACGACGATTTTTACCGCAGTGCCAAGCGTATGGACATCTGTCTAACCATCATTTCTTCAAAGGCCGGAAAGTTCCTTGAGGTCAATTCGGAAGGAAATAACCGCCTTGAGCGCATGCTTTATTGGATTCACCTCGGCGACTGGATTTCGTGGTATGCTTCTGTTGAACGCAGCGTCGATGCGATGGAAATTAACGTAATCAACCGTTTGAAGGCCGAACTTTCCAATTTGCAATGACCTACGGAAATCCGAACAGGGAAGTCAAAATCATCCGTTTAGGCCTGGCCGATTACCAAGAAACCTGGGATTATCAACAGCAGCTGTTCGACGAAATCGTTGATGTAAAACTACAGAACCGCAACAGCGCTGATCAAAAACAAACACCCAATTACCTCATAACCTGCGAGCATCCGCTTGTGTATACCTTGGGAAAAAGTGGCTCCGAAGAGCATCTGCTCTTAGACGAACAAGCACTGTCGTCTATCAATGCATCATTTTATAAGATTAACCGTGGCGGCGATATCACCCATCACGGGCCGGGTCAATTGGTGGTGTATCCGGTGTTTGACCTCGAGAATTTCTTCACCGACATTCACCTGTATTTACGCCAACTCGAAGAAGCAGTTATTCTAACACTTTCTGAATTCGGCATCACAGCCGGACGCTACGAAGGGTATACCGGTGTGTGGATCGACAGCGACAAACCTACGGCGCGTAAAATAT
>CANMGM010000316.1 GCA_947497195.1 Bacteroidota bacterium | reverse complement strand
TGGTATCATAGTTTCGATAAATATCATCAGCTATTCGACAAAGGAGTTGTTCTGCAATTAAACCTGGCCAGTGTTACCGGACATTACGGCACCGGCCCTAAACGCATCGCAGAGCGCCTCATCGATAACAATCTGATTACGCTACTAGGAAGCGATATTCACAAGATGAGTCATCTTGATGTATATGCGCGTGCGTTAAAAGAGCCGATGTTGCATCGCCTTCTCGATTCGGGGCAGCTCATGAATGCTTATCTATAATGCGCAGTCTTCTTTCCTGTTAGCGAAGATCGTTTACTTCGTAACCTGGAAATTCAGTTGTTTTAAAGCTGAAAAAACCGTTTTCGGTAGCTTCGTTTGTTGTAAATTTTTTAATCTCGTAGGTATACACATTGCCATTGTTCCCAATTACTTCCGACTTTAAAATCTGAATGGCGACTTTATCAATGAACAGGCGAATAATGCTGTAATCTTTCGATTTTGGGTTTATCGGATACAATTCAATGATATGAACCGCCTTGGATCCTACTTTCCCTTCCTTGATGTACTTGTTCTTGAATCCTTTTTCGTACATCGTGAAAATATTCTTTGGATTTAAAGCGTCTTCGCCATTCGTAGGCAAACTCACTTCAACTTCTTTATCGCCCTTGAGCACTTTCCAAACAGCTTTTCCATCGCTTATGAGAAGCTGTTCGCCCATATCGAGTCGGTAATTGTCGCCCTTGAGCCATAATTTCCAGTTTTGAACCTTATTGATTTTACGATCCTTGTTAACCAACGAATACGAAAACTCGGTGCGAATGGAAGAATATGCTTTTGTCTTCGCACTTAACTTATCGAGAATCTGTTTGGCTTTTTTATCCTGTTGTCCGTACGCTGTAGGTATTGTAAGTACAAATGCCAGCAGCAATCCAATTAGCTTATACATGGTCGTGATGATTATTCGTTTTGGCCGTTCAAAAATTGTTCCAGTGAAACGACGTCTTTAAAGAGTACTTTTCGTGCTTTACTTCCTTCGAACGGCCCTATGATTCCGGCTTTTTCGAGCTGGTCGATGATGCGTCCCGCCCGGTTATAACCCAGTTTAAGTTTCCGTTGAAGAAGCGATGCAGATCCCTGCTGATGTATCACCACGATATGTGCGGCTTCGTTAAACATCGAATCGCGGTCGCCGATGTCAAAATCTTCCTCTGGATCGGCATTTTCATCCACGTATTCGGGCAAGATAAAGGCCGATGGGTATCCCTGCTGGCTTCCAATGAAATCGCAGATGCGGTCAACCTCGGGCGTATCAACAAATGGGCATTGCAAGCGGATGAGGTCGCTTCCTGTCGAGAAAAGCAAATCGCCTCGCCCAATGAGCTGATCGGCACCGCCCGAATCGAGAATGGTACGCGAGTCGATTTTGGAGGTAACCCTAAACGCCACGCGGGCCGGGAAATTGGCTTTGATGGTTCCGGTAATGATGTTCACCGAAGGGCGCTGTGTAGCGATAATCAGGTGAATACCGATGGCGCGGGCCAGCTGCGCTAAACGGGCAATGGGCAGTTCCACTTCCTTACCTGCCGTCATAATCAAATCGGCAAATTCGTCGACCACCAACACGATATACGGCATAAAGTGATGCCCGTTTTTCGGATTCAGTTTTCGGCTGAGGAACTTCGCGTTGTACTCCTTCAGGTTTCGCACCATGGCCATCTTCAGCAATTCATAGCGCTGATCCATGAGTACACAAAGCGAATTCAGTGTGTATACAACCTTCTTTACATCGGTAATGATGGCTTCTTCGTTGTTGGGCAGCTTGGCGAGGAAATGTCGTTCGATTTTATTGAACAGCGTGAGCTCGACCTTCTTCGGATCGACCAGTACGAACTTAATTTGAGAAGGATGTTTTTTGTATAAGAGTGAAACCAAGATGGCGTTCAATCCTACCGATTTACCTTGCCCAGTTGCACCCGCCATAAGCAAGTGAGGCATCTTCGCGAGGTCGGCCACGAAATTTTCGTTCGAAATGGTTTTACCTAACGCAACAGGTAAATCCATGGTGGTAGTGGTGAATTTCTCGGAGGTGATGAGCGTTTTCATGGCAACCACTTCCGGATTTTGATTCGGCACCTCGATACCGATTGTACCTTTGCCCGGCATCGGGGCAATGATACGGATTCCCAGTGCCGAAAGGCTAAGGGCGATGTCGTCTTCGAGGTTCTTGATCTTCGAAATACGCACTCCGGCGGCTGGAATAATTTCGTACAGCGTAACGGTTGGACCAATGCTGGCGCTGATTTTCGCGATATCAATTCCGTAACTCTTCAGCGTATCGATGATGCGGTTCGAATTGGCTTCGAGTTCGGCTTTGTCGACGCGTGTTTTGTTGGATCCGTGATTTTCGAGCAATTCGGGATCGGGATACTGATAATTCGAGAGGTCTTTTGTAGGGTCGTATTCGCCCAGATCAAAATTTTCGTTCTCTGCCAGCACATCGGTGAGGTTCATCCGCTCTTTTTCTTCTTCGCTAAGGCCTTCAAGTGTTGATTTTGTCTCCAACACTTCCGGTCGTTCGGGCTCAGCAACCAGCTCCGGTTCGGGTTCAATTTCCGGTAAATTGATTTCGAGTTCGGGTACCATTCCTCCACCTCCCGAATTCGACGCGGTGCTTCCTTTTACCTCAAAGTCGATAAGCTCTCCGGTTTCAACCACAACATTGGAATCGTCTTCCGCTATATCGTCGTCGTCATCATCGTTATCCTCAACCGGAACAGTGCGCAAGGTATTGCCCGATTGAACAGCCGGTTCTGCCTCCGGTTTGGGCGATTTGGCGGGTAGTGAAAGTTCGGGCAGTGCAAAGCGAAAGTTGTAGGCCAGCATTAAAAAGGCCATAAGCACAAACACTAAAATAAGCACCGTACCGGGCGTTCCGGCAATACTTTGCAGGTAGGTGCAAAGAGTGTAGCCAAATCCGCCATAATACACATCGTCGTTCAGAACCAATGCCAGGGCTACGGGAAGGAAAATAACAACGAACAAACCATGTAAAAATGTTTTACCAATGGGCAACAGCTGCACTTCGAAAAACAGACGGA
>CANMGM010000315.1 GCA_947497195.1 Bacteroidota bacterium | reverse complement strand
ATGCGCGGGGCAAGTTAACGGCACGCGAACGAATCGAATACCTGCTCGATGCAAACCGTCCGCAACTCGAAATAGGAGCCTTTGCGGGCGAAGGCATGTATGCCGAACATGGTGGTTGTCCGGCGGGAGGCGTTATTGTGGTAATTGGTTACATAAAAGGTAGGCAGTGCATTGTGGTAGCTAACGATGCCACCGTGAAGGCCGGTGCTTGGTTCCCGATCACCGGGAAGAAGAACCTCCGCGCGCAGGAAATAGCCATCGAAAACAAACTGCCGATTGTGTATCTCGTGGACAGTGCCGGAGTTTACTTGCCCATGCAAGATGAAATTTTTCCCGATAAGGAGCATTTCGGGCGTATTTTCCGCAACAATGCGGTGATGTCGTCGATGGGCATTTTGCAGATTGCTGCCGTGATGGGAAGTTGCGTTGCCGGCGGCGCCTATTTGCCAATTATGAGCGACGAAGCGCTGATCGTGAAAGACACGGGCACCATATTTCTCGCCGGATCGTACCTCGTAAAAGCTGCGATAGGCGAGGATATCGACAACGAAACACTCGGAGGCGCCACAACGCATTGCGAGATTAGTGGTGTTACCGATTACAAATGCGAGAACGACCGCGATTGCCTCGACCGCATCAAAACGATTTTCGATAAAGTGGGCGATTTTGATAAAGCTGGATTCGACCGTGTAGATGCGAAAGCTCCTCTTAAAGATCCAGCCGAATTGTACGGCATTATGCCCGAAACCCGCGACAAGCCTTACGATATCATGGAAGTGATTGAACGTTTGGTCGACAATTCAGAATTCGAAGCCTACAAAGAAAAATATGGTCAGAGCATTGTGTGCGGCTTGGCGCGCATCGATGGTTGGGCGGTAGGAATTTTGGCCAATCAGCGCAAGGTGGTGAAAAGCAAGAAAGGCGAAATGCAATTTGGCGGCGTTATTTACAGCGACTCGGCCGATAAGGCGGCACGTTTCATCATGAACTGCAACCAGAAGAAAATTCCACTTTTGTTTTTGCAGGATGTTACTGGATTTATGGTTGGCTCGCGATCCGAACAAGGCGGCATTATTAAGGATGGGGCTAAAATGGTGAACGCTATGGCGAACAGCGTGGTGCCGAAATTTACTGTTGTGCTTGGAAATAGCTACGGAGCCGGGAATTATGCCATGTGTGGAAAAGCCTACGATCCGCGTCTGATGCTGGCTTGGCCAACCGCGCAAATTGCTGTGATGGGTGGCGCACAGGCTGCCAAAGTTTTACTGCAAATTGAAGTAAGTGCCTTGAAGGCCAAAGGCAAGGAAATCAACGCCGACGATGAGAAGGCCTTGTACGATAAAATCTTTAATCACTACGAACAAACCACATCTATTTACTATAGTGCGGCGCGCTTGGTAGTCGATGCGATTATCGATCCTATGGAAACGCGAAAAGCCATTTCAATGGGAATCGAAGCAGCGAATCATGCACCGATTGAAAAGCGTTACAATACCGGTGTTTTGCAGGTTTAAATAACGACATGTCGGTGCGTACATCTCTTTCTGCTATTGCCTTGTTGTTCTCCATATTGGTTTATGGACAGCAGGATTTGGTGCCGCGCGATGGGATTCTGGATCCTGAAATCTATGGTTCATCGCGAAAGAATGCATTATATGGCGAACTGGGAGGTTCGGGCTTTCTGCTTTCGGTTAGTTACGAACGCAAGCTGGTCGACGAAGAGAAATTGGAATTGAATGCCCGTATTGGATTTGGAAGTGCGCTGCTTTTAAGCGCAGTTCCATTGGCTGGCTTGAATCTGTGCGTTGGTTCTTCTAACAGTAAATTTGAAATCGGATTCAATGCGGTGCGCACCTATGCGCTCGATTTGTTTTTTGCCGATAATACGACCTATATCTTAGGAAATCCGGTTGTAGGCTACCGGTATATCAGCGATAAAGGACTCCTGTTTCGGCTCACGGCATCTCCGTTTTTTGCATTGAGTGATCCGGATGATTGGATTGATGAAGCCTTTGTTTTCCCCTGGGCGGGATTGAGTTTGGGGTATAGTTTTTAGTGTTTTGCAACCACTGCCGGCTCTACCGTGCTTCTTACCTCCCCAAATCCAATACGCACATCTTCGTTGCGGGCATACGCTTTCATAATCACCGTATCGTGATCGTTGATGAATTTACGCTCGGTGTTGTTCAGCAAATGCAGCGGTTCTGTTCCGCGCCACGTTAATTCGAGCATCGAGCCATACGAGGATTTTTCGGGACCACTAATGGTGCCCGATGCATACATATCGCCCACTTGAATGTTGCAGCCGTTCGAAGCATGATGCACCAACTGCTGGCACATATTCCAGTACATGTATTTGAAGTTCGAATGCGAAATCTTCACCGGATTGAAACGCGTTGTTTCCAAATGCACTTCTAGCTCGATTGCGTAGTTCTTTTTTCCTTCAAATTTCAGGTAGGGCAGGGGAGCTGGATCTTGGTCCGGACCTTCGGTGCGGAAGGGCTCGAGCGCATCCATGTTTACTACCCAAGCCGAAATCGATGAAGCAAAATTCTTCGCTAAAAACGGTCCGAGCGGAACGTATTCCCAGCTTTGCATGTCGCGCGCACTCCAGTCGTTGAACAACACCATCCCGAAAATATAATCCTCGGCTTCTTCCATCGCGATGGGCGCACCCAATTCATTCGATTTGCAGGTCACAAATGCCATCTCGAGTTCAAAGTCGAGCTGCTTGCTGGGGCCAAAAACCGGCGCATCCTGATCGGCGGCTTTGGTTTGCCCGTTAGGACGAATAATCGGCGTTCCACTCAATACAATCGATGAAGCCCGTCCGTGGTAACCAATTGGGATGTGTTTCCAGTTGGGCAACAAGGCATTCGCCGGATCGCGGAACATGCTACCCACGTTCGTTGCGTGTTCTTTGCTCGAATAGAAATCGGTGTAATTGCCAATTTTTACCGGCATGCACACTTCCACATCTTCAATTGGAACGATGCAATGCCCGCGCAGTTCGGGATCTGACTTTAGCTCTGTGTGTTTATCGTCGAGCAGGCGGCTAATTCGGTTGCGCAAATCGCGCATCATT
>CANMGM010000314.1 GCA_947497195.1 Bacteroidota bacterium | reverse complement strand
GTAGATACAAGCGAATCGCTTAACGAAAGTGACTTGATAGGTGCGTTTGAACCCCAATTCACAAAAACAAGCCGGTTGTTGGCCTGGTCGTAGCAGATGCCATTTGGACTCTGAACGAGGTTGCTTGCCATTACGTTGTAACTGTTGCTCAATGGTTTTATACGGTAAATTTTCTTGGCCGAAAAATCAGTTGCGAAAAGATTTCCTACACCATCGGTCGTTATACCATTGAGAAACGTTGCGCCAAGATTTAGGTTGAATTCCTGCGCTCCGGTTTGAAGGTTAAACCCTTTTATAAATCCGCTGCAACACGCATACACCCGGTTTCCTAAAATTTCAAGTCCATAGGGTGCCGGACTAATACCACTTTTAAAAACGGAGAGTGTTCCGTTTGCAGAGCGCGCAAGTATTTGTCCGGTAGTGGTATTTGAAATAAGATACCGGTTATTCGCAGCATCGTATTCGATGCTCTCAGGCCCACTAAGCGATTGTGCATTCAACACAATACTGCTTAACAGCATGAAAGCTATGAGTAGAATATTTTTCATGGTGCAAATGTAGGAATTTGCCCGCTCGCATTGCAGAGCGATATTTTGAACATAAACCAATGCTAAAAATCCGCGAGGCATGTTTAATTTCCTATGTGGAAGCTTACCTTAGCGCGCTTTTAATGCTTTGCAATGATGAATTTTAAGTTTCTCCCATTTTTTCTTTTACTCTCCGCTTTAGGAATTGCACAAAAAAACAAGAGTGCAAAAACCGATGAAAAAGCTTGGGATGTTAACGCGCCCGGAGCGCCTGCTAAAAACGTTCAATTTACGCTCGACGAAGGCACTTGGATGAACCTCGATCTTAGTCCCGATGGGAAGAAAATCGTGTTCGACCTACTCGGCGACATTTACATTATGGATGCTACCGGCGGTGATGCCGTTTGCTTGCGCTCAGGTTATGCCTACGAAGTGCAGCCACGGTTTAGTCCCGATGGACAGTGGATTTCATTTACCTCCGATGCCGGTGGCGCCGATAACATCTGGATGATGCGAAGCGACGGATCGCAGGCCAAACAAATTACCAAGGAAGATTTTCGATTGCTCAACAATGCCGTATGGACTCCCGACGGAGCGTATATCATTGCCCGCAAACACTTTACTGCAACACGCTCTGCCGGTGCAGGCGAATTGTGGATGTATCCAATTAGCGGCGGATCGGGAATGCAACTCACCAAAAAGAAAAACGACCAGCAGGATGCCGGTGAGCCCTTTGTTTCGAACGACGGACGCTATGTTTACTTTTCGGAAGATATGTATCCGGGCGGATATTTCCAGTACAACAAAGACCCAAACTCGCAGATTTATGTGATTAAAAAACTCGATGTCAAAACCGGAAAAATCGCCAATGTGGTGCAGGGTCCGGGAGGTGCAGCGCGTCCTGTTCTTTCGCATTCGGGCAAGCAACTCGCCTTTGTACGGCGGGTGCGCGAGAAATCGGTACTGTTTGTGCGCGATCTGGCAAGCGGCATCGAACGCGCGCTGTATACCGAACTTAGCAAAGACCAGCAGGAAGCATGGGCTATCTTTGGCGTGTACACCAATTATGCATTCAGTGCGAACGACGATGCCATTTACATTTGGGCGAAAGGTAAAATCCGTCGCATCGATGTAAAATCGGGCAATGCCGAAGTAGTTCCGTTCAACCTTACTTCTAAACATCAGATTGCCGAAGCCTTGCGTTTTCAGCAGGCAGCTGCGCCCGATAGCTTTACGGTGAACACCATCCGAAACGCCATTACATCGCCCGACGGAAAAACGGTGTATTTCAATGCTGTTGGATATTTGTGGAAGAAGGATTTACCATCTGGGAAACCGCAACGCATCACACAAACTTCTGAATTTGAGTTTGAGCCTTGCATCAGCAACGATGGCAACAAACTGGCTTATGTAACCTGGTCTGATACCGCACTGGGGCAAATCCGCATCATGGATCTTCAATCGAAATCCATCCGAAGCCTCGATCTGCCTAAAGGAATTTACCGCATGCCAGCCTTTTCGCCCGATGGAAATATGCTTGTGTATGTGAAGGAAGAAGGCAACGACCATCAAGGCTTTGCCTACTGCAGCGATCGCGGCATGTACACGGTGAAGCTAAGTGGAGGTGCTCCTCAGAAACTCGACACAGATGGCGAATATCCGTTTTTCGCAGCCGATGGACAGCGTATTTACTTCCAAACCGGCGGTTATCTTTTCGGCGAATTGGAAAAAGCCTTCAAAAGTTGCAACCTGCAAGGCTTCGATGTGCGCTCACACTACACCAGCAAGTACGCAAACCGTTACATGTTGAGTAAGGACGAGAAATACTTGGCATTTACCGAATTGTTTAAGGTGTATGTTACACCCTTCATCCACACAGGTCAGGCGCTCGATCTGAGTAACAGCAGCACAGCTTATCCGGTAAAACTGGTGTCGACCGAGGCGGGGATTAGTCCGCACTGGAGCGCCAACAACAATTCCCTGCACTGGACCATGGGCGAAACCTATTATGAAGTGGATGCGGCCGGCTTGCTGAAAACGGAGAATCCACTAAAACCGGTCGAAAAAGGCATCAACATCGGACTTCGTTTGGCACACGATAAACCAAATGGAACCTGGGCCTATGAGCACGCCCGCATCATTACGATGAACGGCGATCTCGTAATTGAAGACGGAACGATTCTGGTCGAAAACAACCGCATTGTGCAGGTTGCCTCAGCGAAAGATGTTACGATTCCGGCAAACGCTACTCGCATCGACTGCTCGGGCAGAACCATCATGCCTGGATTAGTGGATGTGCATGCGCACCTTGGAACATTTCGCTACGGAATGAGTCCACAACAACAGTGGCAGTATTTCGCAAACCTAGCTTTTGGAGTCACCACCACGCACGATCCAAGTTCAAACAGCGAGATGGTGTTTTCGCAAAGCGAGATGGTGAAATCGGGCATTATGACTGGTCCTCGAGTATTCTCTACCGGAATTATTCTGTACGGTGCCGATGGCGATTTCAGGGCACAGATTAACAGCCTCGACGATGCGCGCTTTGCCCTGAAACGCACACGCGC
>CANMGM010000313.1 GCA_947497195.1 Bacteroidota bacterium | reverse complement strand
TGGGCATGAAAACGGCCGTTTAATGCCAAACTTGCTGCATGGAGAGAATATCGTCCGACCTGAATTAGGATTTGAATTGCTTCCACCGGTTTTGCCAAAACCGCTAAGGGAATCGGCAACGCTGTATACGAATTTTAGTTATTCAGCCGGAGCGATAAGCCATTATACCGCCATGGCATCATCACTTTGCGGAAAGTATTTTGAAAGCTCGCTGGATTGCCGCAATGCTTTAGCCGAAAATTCGGTGTTCGATTATTACGGCAGCAGTCGTTTACTTGAGGGCAAGGAAATAAAGGCGGTTTGGATTCCCAACGCACTGAGCAATTACAAAAGTTTTGCAGGAAAGGAGAATGGATGTTATGTTCATCCTTATCATTCCGAAACACTGCATCAACGCAACGAACGCGCGGCTTCCTTTTTCGTTGAATTAAATCGGATGCGAATCAACGAAGACCTGCGTTGCATTGCTGCAGCTGCCGAATCTGTACAAAATCATCAGCCCGAATTGCTCGTTTTTAATTTGCAGGGATCCGACATCTGTCATTCGAATTACACGGCCTACTGCGAAAACCTGCACTTGGCCGATTATGGCATTGCGCGTTTGTGGGAAGTTATTCAGAACACACCCGGTATGGCTAATGATACAGTTTTGATTGTTGCTCCGGAGCATGGTCGCGATCAATATCCTAATTCCATTTCAGACCAAAATGGCTTGTTTGGATTCGACCATGCTAGTGAAAACGATGCACGCAAAACGTTCTGTGTTGTTGCCGGTCCCGAAAGTATGGTTGCACAGAATCGAATCAGAACCGATAACGTCGAAACCATCGACATTCTTCCAAGCATTGCGCATCTGCTTGGATTTGAAAATGTACTGCCTTCACTGCCCGGAAAAAAACTACAAGAGGCATTTGACTCCGTTGCTTAGGCAATAGCTTTATCTCAATCGCGTTATTTCCAAAATCTATCTTATGTTGCGCCTGTTTCGATTTTTCCTTTTTAGTGCTATACTTGGATTTTCATCCTGTGCAGGTTTTCAAAATGTTGCTATACCAAACATTGAGCGTATTTCGAAATTTGAGGCCGGTAAACTTAAGGATGGAAAGCTTGATTTTTCGTTTACAACGGAGATTAACAATCCAGACCGATTGAAATTCAAGATTCGTAAGGTTAATCTCGATGTCATGGTGAATGATATCAAGGTGGGCGAAATCAAAACGCAGCGAATAATTCGGATAATGCGTATTCAACATCCCGAGGTAAAGTGGGATTTAACTGGTGATTTGAAATCCTTGTTAAAACCCGGAATGGTGTTGGGAATACTGAGTGGAAAAAAGCCGCAATTATCGGTTCGGGGAAATGTGGTAGTGTCGAAGTGGTTTATTCGGAAATCTATTCCAGTTAACTTAAAATTACCGATTCAATTGCCCTCATTAAATTGAAAAGAAGGTTAGACGTTGAAGCGGAAATGCATTATATCGCCGTCTTTTACAACATATTCTTTCCCTTCAACAGCGAGTTTTCCATTGTCGCGACACGCCGATTCGGAGCCTAACTGAATAAAGTCGGTGTACTTAATTACCTCAGCACGAATAAACCCTTTTTCCATGTCGCTGTGAATAACGCCTGCCGCTTGTGGTGCTTTTGTTCCCATCGCAATTGTCCAGGCGCGCACTTCGGTTACACCTGCTGTGAAATAGGTTTGCAAGCTAAGTAACGAATAGGCTGATTTGATTAGTTTATTTACACCAGGTTGATCCAGTCCAATTTCGGCAAGAAATGCGGCCTTGTCCTCGAAAGTCTCGAGTTGGGCAATTTCAGCCTCCATTGCAGCTGTAATGATCATCAGTTCGGCACCTTCGTTTTCAATCGATTTTCGAACAGCTTCAACATGTCGATTACCCTTTATTGCAGAGCCTTCATCAACATTGCAAACATAGAGAACCGGCTTGTTGGTTAGTAAGTACAGTTCGCTCGCAAAATCAATATCGTCAGGCCTTTCGAGTACAACACTTCTGGCCGATTTCCCTTGCTGCAATACTTCCCTGTAGCGGCTCAATATGTCAAACTGTCTTTTTGCTTCCTTATCACCCGCCTTTGCCTGCTTCTCTAACTTTTGCATTCGGCGCTCAACCGAATCGAGGTCTTTTAGCTGCAATTCCAAATCTATAACCTCTTTGTCGTTCACCGGATTCACTTCTCCGTCAACATGAACAACATTGGGGTCATCGAAGCATCGTAAGACATGGAGAATGGCGTCGCACTCGCGAATGTTTGCCAAAAATTGATTGCCAAGCCCTTCGCCTTTTGAAGCCCCTTTAACCAGTCCGGCAATATCTACAATCTCTACAGTCGTGGGTACAATTCGTTCCGGATTTACCAGATTGGCCAAAGCAGTAAGGCGTTCATCCGGAACGGTAATTACGCCAACATTTGGCTCAATTGTGCAAAAGGGGAAATTAGCTGCCTGCGCTTTTGCGTTGCTAAGGCAGTTGAACAACGTCGATTTTCCCACATTGGGCAATCCAACTATACCACATTTAAGAGCCATATCGGGTTTTTGATTTTGGCGCGAATTTAACCAAAATCGAACGTTTTGAAGACAAAAGATCTATGCGTTTTACTTTATATTTGTTGAAAATGGCTTAACATATGAAAAAGCACCTAACTCTTCTTGTTTTCACCGTATTCGTGGGTGCTTTATCGCTCATGGCGCAGATAGAACTTGATAATTTTGATTATCATCGCTTTGGAAATCAATACTTCAGGGGCTTCATAAATGTTAACCTGAGCCAGATTGATGTTCCAACTGCAGGCGAAAATCAGGCCTGGGACTATTTTTTACTTCAAAATGATTTTAAAGACACGCTGACTGTTGTGAAGGTGGATGAAACGCCATTTGTGGATAGTTTTCCCAATGCAGAATTTGCATTGACATCTAATTTCTCCAAGTATTTTTTTGAATCGCTTTCTCAGGAAGGGGCCAAAATTGAAGGGTTTTCGAATTACGATCCCATTACGATGCAATCTAGAATTACCCGATTTGATTTTACAGGGTATTCGATGCCATATCCGCTAACTTTTGGCGATTCTTA
>CANMGM010000312.1 GCA_947497195.1 Bacteroidota bacterium | reverse complement strand
GTTGTGAATCAACGCCGCAAATTGCTTGTAATTCTTAGACTCCATAATGGCATCCATTTGTTCGAGGTCACCTGGAACGCGTTCAACCATTAGTTTAATAAGCTTTGTCTTGGCATCCTGGCCAAATTCGCGCCCTATTTCATCAAATACAAATTCAAATTGGTCGCTACCGCTGCTTGAATTCAATGTTGGTTGTTGCACCTGTCCAATTCCATTTTCAATCATATACGCTACCGAATTCACTAATTCAGCTTCAGAATAAGGCTTTGTGATATAGTCGTTCATGCCGGTTTCAAGACACATATTTCGCTCAGAAGCCAAAGCGTGTGCAGAGCAACCAATGATTGGCGTATTTATTTTAAGTTTCTTTCTAATCTGTGTCGTTGTCTGCAATCCATCCATGATCGGCATTTGGATGTCCATTAAAATCAAGTCATATGGATTTGCTTGAGACAGCATTTCAAGGGCAATTTTACCATTGCCGGCAATCTCAACAATACCCTTTCGCCTTTCGATATATGTTTTAGCGAGTATCTGGTTGTGTTCATTGTCTTCGACTAAAAGAATCTTTCTCCCTTCTAGCGATTGTATAATCGATGATTTAGGTTTAACAACAGCTTTATGCATATCGTCGGGATTAACGAAAACGTACGTTAAATCGACTGTAAATTCCGAGCCTTTACCCGGCGTACTTGTAACATCAAGTTTTCCGTGGTGAAGTTCAACAAGCGATTTCACGATGTTGAGTCCCAGTCCAGTACCTCCATAAATGCGGGTTGTATAATCTTCGGCCTGACTAAACCGTTCGAAAATCTTCTTCAGTTTACTCTTTTCGATTCCAATACCGCTATCAATGACCGAAAATGAAATCGTGCTTCGTTGTTCGTTTCGAAATTTTTCAACAATACGGAGTTCAATGAAGCCTTCGGCCGTGAACTTTATAGCATTGGAAATCAAGTTTGTAAGTATCTGCGAAAGCCTGGTTTCGTCTCCAATAATCAGCAAGGGAATTTCGCTATCGTAACTCAGCATGAGCTTAATATTTTTCGATTTCGCCCTTGCCGAATGCATCTGAATTACTTGTTTGGCGAGATTTTCTAAGCTAAACTCGCGTTTTTCGAGTTCCAGTTTCCCGCTCTCCAGCTTGGAAATATCAAGGATATCGTTAATAATTACGCTCAGATTCTTGAGTGCCGAAGTAATGATCTCTATGTGCGTGCGTTGTTGCGTATTTAGTTCGGTTTCGCTCAATAAATCGGAGAAACCGATGATGGCGTTTAGCGGTGTGCGGATTTCGTGGCTCATGTTGGCCAAAAAATCGTCTTTCGCTTTCGCTTTTTCCATCTCAATGCGCGATTCGATGAGTTTATTCTGCAGCTC
Source organism: Bacteroidota bacterium (assembly GCA_947497195.1). GTDB lineage: Bacteria > Bacteroidota > Bacteroidia > M30B66 > M30B66 > CAMCXT01. Next base: position 1,727 of record CANMGM010000312.1, on the reverse strand, counting down.
TTCGCTTTGGGTAATGTCTGTTGCTGTTGCATAAATGAGGCTGCCCTCCGGATTCAACGATGCCGTCCATCGCAACAAAACAACGCCCTCATCTTTCTTTACAAAACGAACCACAAAGTTTAATGGCTTCCTGTTTTCGGAAAGCCTTGAAATTTCGTTTGTTATTTTTTCGAGATCTTCTGGTAAAATAAAGCGATAGATTGGGGTTTGAAGCAGTTCTTTCTCGGTATAACCAAGCAACTCTTCGAACGACTTACTTACCTTAATTAATTGACCGTCTAAATTTATAATACACTTCAATTCGGCCGAAAGGCGAAAGAAATTAAGGAGCTCCTGTTCCTGTTCTTTAAGCTGAGTGATGTCGTTGCGGATGGAAATAAACTGGTACGGTTTATTGTTATCATCCATGAACGGCACAATGGTGGTATCGACCCAGTAAAAGCTTCCGTCCTTGGCTTTATTCCTGATTTCGCCCTGCCATTTTTTTCCGGCAAGAATACTACTCCACAGATTTTCAAAAAACGACTTCGGATGAAAGCCCGAGTTGATGATGCGGTGATTTTGGCCAATAAGCTCTGCCGCAGCGTATTTCGAAATCTCGCAAAAACGATTGTTCACATAGGTGATGTTTCCTTCACCATCTGTTACCGCTAAAATACTGTGCGAATCTATCGCGTCTTTATAGATATTAAGATGCGCCGTTAAACGGTTATTGGCCTCGTTTGATTTTATTGAAGAAATGAAGGCCGAAGCCAAGGAGATTATAGGCTCTAGAAAACGGATGTCTTCCTGGCTGTAACCACCTTGCTTATTTGCAAGCCCAAGCATCCCAACCATGTTATTATCTTTGTCGTGTAGCGGAATTCCGAGGTAATGATTCAACGGGGGATGGCCATGCGGAAGCCCTCCTCGTTTCGTGTCGTTTAACGGGTCATTCGAAATTACCGGCTCGCCTGTTTTAATCGTATAACCGAAAAGGGTATTCAGATTGGTAAATTCCATCCCAACCTGCTCATATTTCTGATAGAGGTTCCTTGTTTCCTCATCCCACGAAATATCGGTTATTGCGTAAGTTTTTAAATAAGGCTTTCCATCACGCTGCAATGTTTCTCCGATAAATCCATATTCGCTATTGGTAACATGCAGCATCTTGGCCAGCATTTTCTTAAACAACGAACGCTTGTCGCTATTGGGAGCTACAAACTCACGGTTAATTTCAGAGAGCGCCTTTAAGAGATTTTGGTTCGATTCAAATTCCAGATTTCGCCGCGATAATTTGAGGAATTCAGATACCGAATCGGTAAGCAACTCGATCGACTTTATCTCCATATCGCTCAACATTACCTGTTGCTCATTATCGATGAGGATAAAATAATCGGAATCTTTTATCGGGAATGATGATAATTGCCTGCCTTTGACGGTATGATTCAGATATGAAAATTCGGGGGCGCCTATTATTGCCGGCTTTTTTCCCATGCGAAGACCTTCAGCGCTAACTTCAAAAACTTTTTTTAAGTGCTTGTTTACGGCAGCATCCCATGGATGCGAAAGAAAAAGACAGCTGCTAATGGTTTCGTCGGTTTTTTTAATGATGAAAACATTTGAGAAGGCATATGCAGCTCTTAGATGGTTAATGATATTGTTGAAGAATACCTCAGCAATTTCATCCAGTTCCAACTTTCCCGCAACCGGTTCAAATTCTTGTCCCATACTAATAATGTCGTAAT
>CANMGM010000311.1 GCA_947497195.1 Bacteroidota bacterium | reverse complement strand
GATGAACAATCCGGAGGTGATCATCGCCGACGAACCATCCGGGAATCTTGATCCCGAAACAACTGCCGAGATTCTGCAACTGCTCCTCGATATTGCCGAAGGAGGATGTGCCGTTCTCGTAGCCACGCACGATTTAACCCTATTTGAATTGCATCGTGCACGCACGCTGAAATGCGATGGCGGAAGCATAATCGATTCTGATTTATTATAAACCGCATGCTTTCGATTCTGATTCCGGTTTTCAATTACCGCATGGAAGCATTGGTATCGGAACTCAGTGCACAATGTACTCGCTTGAATTTGCCGTTTGAAATTGTGCTGCTTGACGATGGCTCGAAAGCAGAATTTAAAGCGATCAACAAAGCCTTACCGCAGCAATTTGCAGCTATACGTTATCTCGAGAATACGAAAAATGAGGGCCGTTCTGTTTCGCGCAACAAACTAATGCTTGAAGCGAAAGGTCAATGGTTTTGGTTTTTGGATTGCGACGGCAGGGCTCATCTGAACAACAAGCTTGTTGAAACATTCTGGCAACAGAAAGAAGAAAAAACACTCTTGAGTGGTGGACGAATCTACGCTTCTGAACCGCCCGCAGACAAATCGAAATATTTGCACTGGTTATGGGGGTCGACGCGTGAATTAATCGATAGTGAAAAACGGATGACCGACCCTGTAAACAATTTCTTATCGAATAATTTCCTTGTTTCACGACAATTGATGCAAATCGTGCAGTTCAGCACAGATTTAAACGGCTACGGTTACGAGGACACCTTGTTTGCTGCACATTGTTTAGAAAGTGGGTTTCATATAAAGCATATCGAAAATCCGGTCCTACACGAAGGATTGGAATCGACAGAGGCATTCATTGCGAAGATTGAAGAATCGTTGCACAATATGGTTCGCCTCGATAATATGTACAAAAAACACAATAAGGAGATTCCGCTGAACAGCAGACTGTATCGCTTGTATAAAAAAACGCGTCGCATTCCGAAATTTGTAATTGTACCATTTGCTCGAATTTCGGCCTCTATCCTCAAAAAAAGGCTACAAAACGGAATGCTGAATTTGTTTTGGTTTGATGTTTACCGTTTATGTTATGCAATCTGTTTACCACACAAGTAATCGTGCAGTGGTAAATTCATCCATGGTATAACGAATTCCCTCAAGCCCTTCGCCGCTATCTTTTATTCCACCATAGGGCATATGATCCATACGAAAACCGGGAGCGGAATTTATCAAGACACTGCCGCTTTTGAGTTGCTGAAAGGCCGTTTTCGCTTGTTGAACCGAATCGGTAAATACCGCATTTTGCAACCCAAATCGGCTTTGGTTCAACTTTGAAATTCCCGCATCAAAATCGCGAACGGTATCAAGTATTGCCACAGGCGCAAAAACTTCATCATTCCAAACCTTCATCGAAATATCTACGCCATCTAAAAGAGTCGGTTGCCAGATATTTCGTGATGCGTCGAAAGGCGCACCACCCAACAACACTCCTGCACCCGCAGCTTTTGCTTCATCAATCCAATTTGCACAACGTTCAAAAGCCGATTGGCTAATCATCGGACCATTAAGCGTTTGGTCGAGCATCGGATCGCCACTTCCCAGCGCCTCAACTTCGCGCATTAACACCGATTTAAAGTCCTGTTCAACTGCCGCGTGAACAAAAATTCGCTGTGTGGCAATGCAAACCTGTCCGGCATACATAAACGCCGATCGTGCTATCTGCTTTGCGGCATCCTCCAGATTTGCCGATGCATCCACATAAACACCCGCATTTCCGCCCAGTTCGAGCACGACTTTTTTCTTACCAGCAAGCGATTTCAAATGCCAACCCACGGCATCGCTTCCGGTAAACGAAAACACCGCAAAACGTTCATCGCGAACCAAACGTGCCGCTATTTTGTTATCGCAAACCACGGCATTGAGAACACCTTCGGGCAATCCGGCTTGCTGAAACAAACTGCATAAAGCCAGCAAACTCAAGGGCGCTTGCGGAGGTGCTTTCATGACAATGCTGCATCCGGACGCCAAAGCGGGTGCAATCTTATGCAGCGCCAGATTCAGCGGAAAATTAAAAGGCGAAAAGCCCAATACAGGCCCTCTAGGAAATCGCTGTGTTTGCGCAATTTTACCCACTCCAATTCCGAAATCCATCGGAACAATTTCTCCGCCCATGCGCAAGGTTTCCTGTGAGGCACAGCGCAAGGTTTGAACCGCTCTTTGAACTTCGATTTGCGCAAATTGAATCGGCTTACCAGCTTCGCGCACTATAAGTTCAGCAAATGCCGCTGCATCATTTTCCAATAATTCTGCAACGCGCAAAAGCAAATTCGAACGTTCGCCGGCCGATTTTTCGGACCAGATTTTAAACCCTTTAATTGCAGAATGGACTACTTCATCATACGATGTTTCATCTAAAAGTGCCAATGCTGCCAATTGTACTGACGAATATTTGTCGAAAACGGCTATCGTATTTACAGGCCCAGTCTTTTGAAATGCTCCGTTATAAAAGTTACCCTGATTAATAAGGTGCTGCATGCTAAAATTGCTTGGTATAAAAGTATGAGAACTGGATGGTGAATTTCAAACAAGTTTTGCCGAACTTCGTTATACAACAAAACAGTTCAATGGAAAAAAATACCGCCCGACGCAATTTCATTCAACGCGCTGCAGCTGTGCTGGGTGCGGCTGTTGCCATACCTGTTTTCAATAAAGTAAAAGGTATGCAGGAAGCAGTAAAATCTCCCGATATAAACCCCATTAAATCTGTTAAACCGCTCGGCTACCAATGGGAAACCGCCGATCCGTTTTTGTTTTGCGTGCACCACGAAGACGATTTTCCGGAAGGAAATATGGTGATGGGTCCCGATAATGCACATTTCACCGGACGCCATATGGGCGACGATTTTATTGTGAAAGATGGTTTCAGAATGTACCACGGCAAAACCGTTCCGGGCTTTCCGGGGCATCCACATCGCGGGTTCGAAACCATAACCGTTGTGCGCAAAGGTCTGGTAGACCACGCAGATTCGATGGGCGCTGCCGGACGATACGGCGATGGCGACGTGCAATGGATGACTGCCGGTGGCGGCGTTCAACATTCGGAGATGTTTCCACT
>CANMGM010000310.1 GCA_947497195.1 Bacteroidota bacterium | reverse complement strand
CAGCCTTTCTTCTTGTTGCACTGCTGTTTCGTTTCTCTTCGCTTCCCAACAAAATTGAATCGGTAGCTGATTCGGTTGAATCGATTGAAGGCCATCAAAACGATAAAAAATCGGCCTTATCTTATCCCCAGCTTTGGATGGGTATGATAGCCATATTTCTCTATGTGGGTGTGGAGGTGTCGACAGCTTCCAACTTACCTGAGTTTATGCGTGTGCAACTCGGAACGGCGACAGAAGATATCGCACCATTTGTTTCCCTGTTTTGGGCCAGTTTGATGATTGGTCGATGGACCGGAGCCGTTGGAGCGATGGATACCTCGGCAGGAATAAAAGGTTATTTGCGCCATCTGATACCCTGTCTTGCTTTTGGAATGTTTCTTTTAAGCAATCGTTTCGCAGAAAACAATATCTACGAGTTAATGCTTTACGGAGGAATTATTCTGATATCAATTTTGGCAGGTTACCTCCTCAAAAACAATCAAGTACAGATGAAAGGCATATTGCGCTTCATTATGCCTTATCTCGCTTTTGGAGTGTTTCTTTTAGCCAATCGCATCGCAGGAAACAATACTGACGAATTAATGCTTTACGGAGGAATTATTTTGGTGCTAATTCTGGCCGATTACCTCAGCAAAGGCAATCCTGCCCGACAACTGCTGCTGTTCTCGGCTTTGGGAATACTTGCATTGATCATCGGGATGTTTGCCGATGGTATGGTAAGCGTTTACGCATTTATTAGCGTTGGTTTATTCTGCTCTACATTATGGCCATGTATTTTCACCCTGGCCATTGCCGGTTTGGGCAAGTACACCAATTCGGGTTCGGGCTTCTTAATAATGATGATCATGGGTGGAGGATTCATCAGTCTTTTGCAAGGTTTCGTTGCCGATGAGTCGCTTTTAGGTATTCAACAATCGTATTGGGTAGGCGTGCTTTGTTTTGCATATCTGGCATTTTATGGTTGGAAAACTGCCGGAATTCTAAAAAAGCAAGGCATTAGCTACGAAAGAACCGATTCGGCAGCACATTGATTTTTTTCCGACGAATCGTGGTAATCCCAAAGCGTACGAATGGAATTGGGGGTTCACCTTATTTCTTTAACTACTTTTGCAGTGCATGAAAACGAAAACGCTTCGGAAAAACAAAGTCAATGTTGTTACGCTTGGATGTTCCAAAAACCTATACGATTCTGAAATCCTCATGGGGCAATTGCAGGCGAATCGTTTTGAAGTGGAGCATGAATCGCAAACCGACGATGCGGCAATTGTTATTATCAATACCTGCGGATTTATAGACAATGCCAAACAAGAAAGCATTGATACAATTCTAAGATATGTTGAGGCGAAAGATGCAGGCGCTGTCGAAAAGGTATATGTAACTGGGTGCCTCAGCGAACGCTATAAACCCGAACTCGAGAAAGAAATTCCCGAGGTGGATGCCTGGTTTGGCACCCGCGATTTACCTCGGCTTCTCAAAACGCTTAAAGCCGATTACAAGCATGAGTTGGTAGGCGAACGCTTGCTAACAACTCCGGCACATTACGCCTACTTTAAAATTTCTGAAGGATGCGACCGCCCCTGCTCGTTTTGCGCTATTCCACTTATGCGCGGAAAACACGTTAGCATACCCATGGAAACGCTCATCGAACAAGCTAAGAAATTGGCCTCGCAGGGCACGAAGGAATTGCTTCTAATTGCCCAGGATTCGACCTATTACGGTCTTGATATTTACAAAGACCGTCGGCTTGCAGAGTTAATGAACCGGCTTGCAGATGTACAAGGAATTGATTGGATTCGATTGCATTATGCCTTTCCTTCTGGTTTTCCGGAAGATGTACTAGATGTAATGCGCGAAAGATCTAACATCTGCAAGTATCTCGACATGCCGCTTCAGCATGTAAGTGATGCCATGCTGCAATCGATGCGGCGGGGCACATCCAAAGCAAAGACCTTGCAGTTGGTAGAACGCATTCGCGAAAAAGTCCCAGGCATTGCTCTGCGAACCACATTAATTACTGGCTATCCGGGCGAAACCGAAGCCGATCATGAAGAAATGTTGCGCTGGGTTGAAGACACCCGTTTCGATCGCCTTGGCGTTTTTACCTACAGCCACGAAGAAAATACCCATGCTTATTCCTTGAACGATGATGTTCCTGCCGAGGTTAAACAGGCACGAGCCGAAGCCGTTATGGAGGTTCAGCAAGGAATTTCGGCAACACTAAATCAAGCTAAAGTTGGCAATACGTTTAAAGTCCTCATCGATCGCAAAGAAGGCGATTATTTCATTGGCCGCACCGAATTTGATTCCCCCGAAGTCGACAACGAAGTGCTTGTAAAGGCCGACAATTCGACCTATTTACGTATTGGCGATTTTGCACAGGTTAAGATCGAAAAGGCAGAAGAGTTTGATTTGTACGGAGTGCAGGGTTAGGCATTCTGTAGGCAATGTCTAATTTAGATTGATCTATTTCATTAGCTTTGTTACTATTATTTCGATATGCTTTTCAATTCAGTTAATCTAATACGAAGCGGACTAGTAATTTCTGTTCTGCTATCTGCCTGTTCAAAAAACATCCCCGATGATTGTAAATTGGCAGAAGGCGCCCAAACAATTATCGCTAACTCCCTCGACAGGCAATTTATTCTCTATAAGCCTGAAAATTTACCTGTAAACGCACCTCTGATAATTTTTTTACATGGCCGCAATCAAAATGCCTTAGATGCAGCTTCTTTCGGCTTCAATGCAATTGCCGATACTGCACAATTTGCCGTTTGCTATCCCCAAGGTATGAACTGCACCTGGGATAATGATAAACCCGGATCTAAAGATGTTGATTTTATTCGGCAATTGGTTGCTAAGCTCCAGGTCGAACATGGCTTTTCATCGGAACATACATACCTGGCTGGATTTTCTGAGGGGGCGGCATTGTGCAATATTCTGGCGCTTGAAGCAGGAAATGTTTTCGAAGCCGTTGCTGTAGTTTCTGGTGAAATTCCGTATTCGATATGGAACATTAAAAATCCACTAACGCCTATTCCCATGTTATTCATGCATGGTCTCAACGACCGCACTAAAAATATCAATGGCGGAGGTTATGCCGATAATATCAAACTCGATAACGTTGT
>CANMGM010000309.1 GCA_947497195.1 Bacteroidota bacterium | reverse complement strand
GTTCCAATCGTTTTTGCCATCAATAAGATTGATAAGCCGGGAGCGAATCCCGAAAAAATACGCGAACAACTCGCGAACATGAACATTTTGGTAGAGGATTGGGGCGGAAAATACCAGGTGCAGGAAATTGCTGCTAAGCATGGTAAAAACGTTGACTTGTTGCTCGAAAAAGTATTGCTCGAAGCCGAATTGCTCGATTTAAAAGCGAATCCGAACAAACGGGCAATCGGAACAATCATCGAATCGGAGTTGGATAAAGGACGCGGTTACGTGAGTACACTCCTTGTAACAGCCGGCACCTTGCGAATTGGTGATGTTGTTCTGGCAGGGCCTCACAGTGGACGTGTTAAGGCGCTCTTCAATGAACGAGGCGCACCGATTAAAGAAGCCGGTCCTTCTCAAGCAGCTCAGATGTTGGGATTGAGCGGCGCACCATCATCGGGCGATAAGTTTAATGTAATGACCGATGAGCGCGAAGCACGCGAGATTGCCAACAAGCGCCAGCAGCTGCAGCGCGAGCAAGGAATCAGAACACACAAGCACATTACCCTCGATGAGATTGGTCGCCGAATAGCAATCGGAGATTTTAAGGAGCTCAATGTAATCGTCAAAGGTGACGTAGACGGTTCGGTTGAAGCGCTTTCGGATTCATTGTTGAAGCTCTCGACCGAAAAGATTCAGGTAAATATCATCCATAAGTCGGTAGGTCAGGTAACAGAAAGCGATGTGCTTCTCGCCTCGGCTTCTAATGCAATTATTGTTGGATTCCAGGTTCGTCCTTCGGCGAGTGCCCGTAAATTGGCTGAGACTGAAGAGATCGACATGCGCTTCTATTCGATTATTTATGATGCGATTGAACAGATTAAATCGGCGATGGAAGGCATGCTTGCACCCGAATTTGAAGAGAAGGTAGTGTGCAATGTAGAAGTGCGCGATGTATTCAAAATTACACGTGTAGGTACTGTTGCGGGCTGTTATGTGCTAGACGGAAAAATTAACCGGAACACAAAGATTCGTCTCATTCGCGATGGAATTGTTGTATACAGTGGTGATCTTGGCTCGCTGAAGCGCTTCAAGGATGATGTGAAAGAGGTTGCAACCGGGTATGAATGTGGACTAAACATCAACAACTTCAATGATATCAAAGTAGGCGACATTATTGAAGGCTATGAAATGGTTGAAATCAAGCGCAAGCTTTAGAAACGCGCAAGTCCAGTTTATTCTTTGACATTTATTGCGTCTTTAACGATAAATGCTGAAGGGTATGATGACGATAGCTGTTTAACGTATTTTCTTGCTTCTGATTTGGTTCGGAAATCGCCACAGCGTACCTTGAAATTGGGTTGTTGATAGGTTAGGTATGCTACAGGGGTTTCAAATTGAGCTTTATAATCCGATAAAACCTTTTCTGCTTTTGCTTTTGCATCGTTTCCCGATTCGCTGAAAATTTGTATGCGAAATCCATCGACACCTGCAGAACTGTAATTGTATTTCTTGAAGCGTTCGATTGCTGCATCTACCTCCGTAGTCTGGTGCACTGTGGCAGAACCTTTCTTAAGTAGGTTGTTTTCAGACGTATTTTCCTGAGCAGAAAGCTTGATTTGGCAAAGTAGAGCAAGCCCCAAAGCCAGAATTCGTTGATTTACCATACCGCGAAAGTAAATTTATTTCAATGTTCTCTGCTTCCAACCTACACACATTTTATTGAATTGAAAATGAATGACTAGCAACTTGAATGAAAGAACCATCCATGCAATAAATCTTCTTAAGTATCAATAAATCAGAACAATAATATCCTTATTTAGAATAGTTCTATATTGGTATGGATTTGAAAAAAAATCTTAAATAACAGGCCGAACCATTAAATTTGCAGCCGAAAAAAGTGAAATAGGTTGTCTTAGCCTTTATTCTATGCACAAATTGAGTTTACGATTTCTGAGTTCAATTGCTTTGTTTCTAGCGTTTTCTGTAAACGCAGCAACAGTAAATGCTCAGGATGCCGCCAAATTGTTTAAAGCGAATTGCGCTTCATGTCACAAACCTACCGATCAGAAACTCGTTGGTCCCGGCTTAAAGGGAGTGCGGGCGAGAGGTAATTGGGCGGATGACGCAAAGCTTATTGCCTGGGTTAAAAATTCTGTTGCTTATTTGTCAACAGGAGATGCCTATGCTAACAAATTGTTTGAAGATTATGGAAAGTCAGTGATGACTTCCCAGAATCTATCTGACGCTGAAATCCTTGCAGTTGTTGATTGGGCCGACAAAGGTGGAGATGCTCCGGCAACTGCCACTGCTCCCACCGATGCCAAAACAGATGCGGGCAGCGGTGAATCCTCCTCGGCTAATTACTCCTTAATTCTTGGAATCGTTGGACTAATTTTATTGGTTCTTGTTGTCGTTCTCAATTCTGTTAACAAATCGCTTCAGGCATTGGTTAATGAAAAGAAAGGAATTGTTGAGGAGCCAAGTCCAGAGCGAGGTTTTTTTGGAAATATTCGTTTCTGGGCCTCTAATAACAAAAAAATTGTAGCAATTTTAGGCTTAATCGCAGTTATTTGGGTACTGAAGCAAGGTTGGGACGGATTGATGGGAATTGGCGTTTATCAGGGTTATGCCCCGGAACAACCGATAAAGTTTTCACATAAACTTCACGCCGGCGACAATAAAATTGCTTGTGTGTACTGCCACAGCGGTGTCGAAAAATCCAAGCATGCGAATATTCCTTCTGCCAACGTATGTATGAATTGTCACATGTACATTCAGGAAGGCCCGAATTACGGCAAGGAAGAGATTTCAAAAATTTACGCAGCGCTCGATTATAACCCTGAAACCCGTCAATACGGCAAAAATCAAAAGCCGATTAAATGGGTTCGTGTACATTCGCTTCCCGATCATGCGTACTTCAATCATAGTCAGCACGTAGCTGTAGGTAAAATCGAGTGTACTGAATGCCATGGTGCAATTGATTCGATGGAAGTTGTTAAACAACATGCACCACTTACCATGGGTTGGTGTATCGATTGCCACCGCAAAACAGAAGTTGACTATAAAGACAATAAATACTACGAGGAACTTCACAAACAATTCGTGAACGATCCGAAGTATAAGAAAGGAGATAAGTTTACAATCGGTTCGATTGGTGGT
>CANMGM010000308.1 GCA_947497195.1 Bacteroidota bacterium | reverse complement strand
GAGCATTCCCACAATTATTGATAAATTAAGTGAGCTAACAAAAGAAAATTTGAAGAATCAGGAAGTGGATTTAAAACTTGCTGATCCGCCACCGCTCGATAAAGACGAACCACCACCACCACCACCACCGCCAGATCCGCCACCACCGGTTCAGGAAACCATTAAGTTTACGCCTCCGGTAATTGTGGAAGAAGTGAAGGAAGAAGATATTCCACCACCACAGGAACAGGCAAACGAAACGACGGTTGACACCAAAAATCAGGAAGGAACGAATGAAATTATCGATCTTCCGGATGATGGTGGAGGAGATGATGAGGCAGGTCTTGGCTCCAATGAGATTTTCACCGTGGTAGAGAAAATGCCTGAATTTGAAGGGGGTGAAGATAAACTTCGCGAATTCCTTTCGAAGAATATCAAATACCCAGCAATGGCCCGCGAAAACGGAATCTCCGGAACCGTTTACATTACATTCGTTGTTGAAGGTGATGGTAATATTACCGATGTTAAATCGCTGCGCGGATTGGGCGGTGGATTAACCGAAGAAGCCGTTCGTGTTGTGAAAATGATGCCGAACTGGACAGCAGGTAAACAAAACGGAAAACCTGTTCGCGTTCAGTTTACATTACCTGTTAAGTTCACATTGCGTTAAGCACAGGTGTTACGAAAAATTATTCAAACGATAAGTCTGCTTGTTGTAGGTCTTTACTTCATCGCAGGCTTATCGCTTTTATTGACTGATTTCAATCAACATTTAATTAGCGGAAGTTTACGAACTATGTCGGGTGTTTTGTGTTTGGTTTATGGCACCTATCGTGTTGCACGACTCCGCACAAAAATGCGCTCAGAACAGGAAGAACTATGAAAAAGTGGCTTGCGGCATTGCCAATTTGCATTTTATTTTCATGCGGCGGTGGTCCTTCGGGCAAAATCGAAGAGACAACCACACGCGGAAATATTACCATTGCATCAGACGAATCGTATAAACCGCTTGTTGATGCCGAGGTATTTGTTTTCGAATCGAATTACAAGTATGCAAAGGTAAAGCCCATTTACACATCAGAAGGCGACGCGCTCGAACTGCTAAAAAATGATTCGGTTAGGCTGGTAATCATGAGCCGTAAATTAAGCGATGCCGAGAAGCAGTATTTTAAAGACAAGCAGCGCATTCCGAAAGAAACGCATATTGCATTCGACGGACTGGCATTTATCGCCAACCGCGAAAACAAAGACAACGCTAAGCTTTGCCGAAATACAAAATCTCTTTACAGGAAAGGTGAAAACCTGGGGTGGATTAAACAATGGTAAAGAAAACAGCGACAGTGTGCGCATTGTATTCGACTCACCCAAAAGTGGCAATGCACGCTATCTTAAAGAGCAGTTTAAACTCAACAATTTACCGTCTAACTGTTACGCTGCATCGAACAACGAAGCAGTGCTCGAATATGTCGAGAAGAATAAAAACGCCATCGGGATTATTAGTTCTGGTTTAATTGCAGATTCCGACGATTCATTATCGCAATCGTTTGTTAATCGCGTAAATGTGTTGGGCATTTCGGCCAAAAACGATCCGCAGGGATTAAAAGGGTTTGTGCAGCCCTATCAGGAATACATCACAGACGGAAGCTATCCGTTTAAGCGCGACATATATATTGTAAACTGTGAAATTGGCACACGTCTTGGGACGGGCTTTTCATCGTTCGTGGCCGGCGATAAAGGCCAGCGTATCATTTTAAAATCAGGACTTTTGCCGGCGGTGATGCCGGTTCGTTTTATCGAAGTATCGAATGAATTTTAGCAACACAAACACCATGAAACGTATTATTTTCTCTGCACTGGTATTGGGTTTAGGCATTCAAGCTCATAGCCAGACTCTGAACGAAGCCAAAGTTTTAACCCTTAACGAACAGCACGAGGCCGCATCGTCGATGTTTATGCAATTGGTCGCAAAATTTCCGATGAAGGGCGACTACTGGTATTATTTCGGCGATAACCTGCTGCATGCAGAGAATTTAGATTCGGCTCAAGTTCTTTTTACGCGTGGCGTTCAGGAAGAGCCTACGAATCCGCTTAACTATATTGGTTTAGGGAAGATTTACAAAAGCAACGGCAAGCAAACAGATGCAAACGCAGCATTTACCAAAGCATTGGGTCTAGGGGCTGATAAAAATGCCGAAGTGATGATTCGCATTGCAGAAGCGCACATCACCATGGATCCGAAAAATTTGGCCGAAGCCTTTAAATTACTGCAAGCTGCAGAAAAGCTTCAACCCAAAAATCCAGAAGTTCAGATTTTACAAGGTGATGCTTTCCTCGAAAATAACGACGGAACATCGGCCATTAAATACTATGAAAAAGCCAAGTCGTTCGATCCGAAATCGCCGGCAGCAACCTTGCGATTGGGTCAGCTTTGGGTTCGCGCCCGCAATTACCAAGGAAAGGACGGCGACAAGGGAGCATTGGAGTATTACCGCGAAGCGATTGAATTGAGTCCGAATTTCGCACCTGCATACCGCGAGCTCGGCGATTTATATGCTTTGGCGCAGCGTTTCGACGATGCAAAAGAAAATTATTCAAAATACCTGCAACTCTCAAAGGGGAATTTAACGGCAAAGCGCCGGTATGCAGCTTTCATGTACAAAACAAAAGATTACAAAGGTGCTTTGCAGCAGCTTGAAGAAATTGCCGCTGTAGATACCGGATACAATATCAACCACCGTTTGGCGGCTTATTGCTATTTTGAAACAAAGGTGTACGACAAAGGCTTGAGTTCAATTGAGAAGTTCTTTGCCAAACAGCCCGAAAACAAACTGCTCTCATCCGATTTTGAGTATTACGGAAAATTACTTTCCGCTTCAGGTAAAGATTCGCTCGCCGTTGTGAAACTCTCGGAAGCGATTGCCAAAGACAGCAGCAATGCCGATTTATATTCCGATATCGCAGCCATCTACGCCAAGCAGAAAAAACATCCAGAAGCTATAGCCATGTATCAAAAGAAATTGGATATGGGCAAGGCGATTACGAACGATTATTTCCGAATGGGGCAATCAATGTTTAAAATCCAGCAATACGGAAAAGCAGATACCGCTTTCTCTAAAGTTACCGAGGCCCAGCCTAAACTTATGACAGGACAATTTTGGCGAGCACGCTCAAATTCTTTCTTAG
>CANMGM010000307.1 GCA_947497195.1 Bacteroidota bacterium | reverse complement strand
CTCTTTATCTATTGATACCCCACAAGAAGGATTTGCAAATCGGGTCGAAGAGTTTATGCTTGATCGCGGAAAACTTGAAAAAATGGGGTTGGCGGCGCAGCAGTTTTCGGGAGAATTTGATATTCAAACCTATTGCAAAAGGGTACTCAAATTGTATATAAACGGAGCTAATGAAGAGCATTTTTAATTATTATACAGAATTTCTTCTCAATAGGATGTTTAACAACAACATATTTGGTTTAATTTTGCCAAAGTTTCTTAGTTAATTCGTTCAAAAGCCTAACCCTGAGTGGCAATTATCACTTGCTGTCGCTGTATACTATCTGATTCAGATTATCCTGAAATTAAGTTTAATTCACAGGGAGTTTGCTCAATTTGTTCAATATATGATGAAATTGCGGCAAAAGAAATCAAAACAGGCTCAAATGGTGATGCCTCCATTTCCAAAATGCTTATAGATATTAAGACCTGGGGCAAAGGAAAGGAATACGATTGTTTGATTGGTGTTAGTGGTGGAGTAGATTCAACCTATTTGGTATACAAGGCTAAGGAGTGGGGCTTGAAGCCCCTGATTGTTCATGTCGACAATGGATGGAACACAGAGCTTGCCGTGAGCAATATCAAAGGTATTATTTCTAAACTGGGTTTCGATTTATATACCTATGTTATAGACTGGGAGGAAATGCGAGACCTTCAATTGGCATTTTTCCGCGCTTCGGTTGTTGATATGGATCTTCCTACCGATAATGCTTATGTTGCAGCGGTTTTCAAGGTTGCCCGAGAACGTAAAATTAAGTACGTACTTTCTGGACATAATGTGGTAACCGAAGGATGGTTGCCGCCAAACTTTACGCATTTTAAGTACGATATCATAAATATGAAAGCCATTCATAAACGGTTTGGATCCATACCGTTGCGAACCTTTCCGATGTTGGGCGTTCTTAAAGGATGGTATTTGTTTAATGTTGCGGGAATCAAAGTGTATACGCCCCTCAATTATATCGAATACAATAAGAAAAAAGTAAAACAACTCATTCAATCCGAATTGGGTTGGCGTGATTACGGCGGCAAGCATTTCGAGAATATTTTTACCCGCTTTTATCAAGGATATATCCTATGTAAAAAATTTGGAGTTGATAAGCGTAAATCGCATCTCAGCACGCTTATTTGTTCCGGGCAGTTGAGCCGAGAAGCCGCATTGGAAGAAATAGAAAAATCACCGTATCCCTCGCAAGAGCTCTTCGAGAAAGATCGCGAGTTTTTTATCAAAAAGCTGGGCATCACCTCCGACGAATTTGAACGTCTGATGGCTGAACCGGTGAAGAGCCATCTCGATTATCCATCTATCATGCATTGGTACAAGCGCCTGCGTCCTTTAGGTCGTGCCGTTAAAAAACTATTAGGCAAATCGGGTAAAACTTAGTTTATTTTTTTACTTTCGTTTTGTACCCCGTTGTTGATAGAATCTAATTAATGAAGAAATTAAGCACAAACAGGAAGTTTCTATACCTTGTAGTTGCTGAGTTTCCGTACGGTCATGGCGAAATTTTTTTAAGAGACGAAATAGGGATACTCTCTCAACAGTTTGAGCAGGTTTATCTGGTTATTCCCGATGATTCAAAAATTAAACCCGGCTGTTATAAAGCAGCTTTGCCCGAAAACGTAAGCATCTGTGCTCTAAAATCAAAAGCCGAGATTCTAGACAGAATAAATACCCTCCCCAAGGCATGGACTGAGTTTTACGGTTTGGAAGGCAAAAGTGTAATCGATAAATTGAGAAATGAAAGCAAATCAAATTTGTTTAGGATACTTTGGGGATATTGGGCTCTTTCGAATTCGTTTAAGCGGCAGTTTACACGATTATTGACATCGCATCAGCATCCGCCACAACAGGTTACATTTTATAGTTATTGGTTTTTTTATCCTACGATTGCCCTTGCCGAAATAAAAGAGAAAAACCCTCATTATCGAGCAATAAGTAGGATGCACGGTTGGGATTGCTTTTTTGAACGCAGCCCTCACAATTACTTGCCATTGCGGCCCCATACAATAAATCGTCTTGATCTTGTAGCGTCCATTTCAGAAACAGGGATGCACTATACCGAAACCAAGCTCAAGGGATATATTGATTCGAACAAACTCGCCTTTTCACGCCTCGGAATTACCAGTAGTCAAATGGGTTCATTGCAAAAGGAAGAATCCGAAACATTGCTGCTTATTTCATTGGCATACATCAGCCCGGTAAAACGCTTAAACCGCATCGCAGAAGCATTGTTTAACTGGAAGGGAAAGAAAATTAAATGGGAGCACATTGGTGTGTCCTATGACGAAAATCGCAGCTTTGAAAATTCGGTTAATGCTCAATTTAAAGATCATCCTACAGTTAGTGTTTCATTTAAAGGAGAGCTACAGCAAAAGGAAATTTTTGATTATTTTACATCCGAAATGCCCGATTTGCTTATTTGCACGAGTGAATCCGAAGGCATTCCCGTTTCGATGATGGAGGCCATGGCCCACGGCATTCCGGTTCTTTCGGTAGATGTGGGCGGAGTTCATGAAATTGTGGCGCATCGCAAGAATGGTCTTTTAATACCTGCTGCCGCAACAGATCATGAAATTCGGTTGGCACTTGAAGAGTTTATCACATTTTCGCCTGAAACGAAGCATGCCATGCGCCAAAATGCAGTAAAGACCTATGTGGAAAAATTCAACGCAGAGAAAAACTATACCGAATTCGTCCAAGCGGTATTGAAAAACAAATAACCCTTCAAGGCTGTATAATTTTGAATCCAGACCAAATAAAATCTTGCATTGCATGCGGTAGTGAACATCTGGTTTCGCTTCCTAAATACTCGGCAGCTTATTTATGCCAATGCCGAAACTGTTCGATGGTATTTTCATCCGGAAATCCAACCCCCGAACAACTCGAAAACCACTATAAAGGTTACGGCCGCAACGATTACCTCAGCCCCATTACCATTAAGCGTTATCACGAAATCCTCGATAGCTTCGAGTCCGTTCGTAAAACAAACCGAATACTGGATGTAGGTTGTGGTATTGGTTATTTTCTCGACGTGGCAAAATTGCGCGGATGGGAGGTTTACGGAACGGAGTATACCGATAGTGCCGTAAAAATTTGCCAGGATAAAGGAATTACCATGCACGG
>CANMGM010000306.1 GCA_947497195.1 Bacteroidota bacterium | reverse complement strand
TTTCTTCATCGGATTAGACGGCATCAGTTTGCTGATGGTGATTCTCACGAATTTCCTCATGCCGCTGATTGTACTTAGCACCTGGAAAAAAGACATCAAACAGCAAGGATTGTTTTACTTCCTCATGCTGCTGATGCAAACTGCTCTGATTGGCGTGTTTGTATCGCTCGATGCCTTCCTGTATTACATTTTCTGGGAACTCGCGCTGATTCCGATTTACTTCATCGTGCTGCTTTGGGGCGGAGAAAACCGCATCCGCATCACGTTTAAGTTTTTCATTTATACCCTGAGCGGAAGTTTGCTCATGCTGGCTGCGATTATTGCGTTGTATCTATTTTCAGGCAATTCGTTCCACATAGGCGATTGGTATAGCTTACGACTCGATCTAAACACACAGCGCTGGATTTTCTGGGCATTCTTCTTTGCTTACGCAATTAAGATTCCACTTCTCCCTTTCCATTCATGGCAGCCCGATACCTACAGCACAGCGCCGAATGCGGGAGCAATGCTGCTATCAGGTATAATGCTTAAAATGGGGATTTACTCCATCATGCGCTGGATTTTACCCATAACCACCCTTGCCGTTGATGCATACGCAGGTGTTGCGATAATCCTCTGTATTGCCGGTGTGATTTACGGTTCGTGGATTGCCATCGGGCAGAAAGATTTTAAACGCATGGTGGCCTGGTCGTCGATTGCGCACGTGGGTTTAATTACAGCCGGATTGTTTACCTTGAGTCAGGTTGGTTTCCAGGGTACATTGGTACAGATGATTGCCCACGGGGTGAATGTGGTGGGTTTGTTTTTCGTTTGTGAAATTTTCATGAGTCGGATGAACACCACACAGATGGATCAGTTGGGCGGAATACGTCAGCTGGCACCGGTATTTGCATCGGTGTTTATGGTGATAACCTTCGCATCGGCTGCATTGCCTTTAACCAATAGCTTCATCGGTGAGTTTTTGCTTTTAAACGCACTATACGAGGCCGACTTTATGTATGCAACGCTTGCAGGTTTAACCATAATTCTTGGTGCCGTTTACATGCTGCGCGGTTATAAAGCCACGATGCTCGGCGATGCGGTTCACAGTGCAGGTTTTGCTGATTTGAGTACGAGCGAGAAATTGGTATTTTTCCCAATAGTGGCCCTCATTGTTGTTATGGGCGTTTATCCGCAATTTATTTTTAACCTTACCGACGAGTCGGTGAAATTCCTGCTGTTTCAAATCGATCAGCAATTAGCCTCTGTGAATAGCATATGACAACACTGGTTCTATTATCATTGCTTGGTTTTGCAGTTCTTTTTCTCGGTGCATTCGACCAGAAAAAACTCTTGCTTCCGGTTTCGATCACAGGGATGATTGCCGCATTTATTACCAATGCACTCGACTGGGGAACGAACATCACCTGGTACGGTATGATGACGTACGACAATTACGCAGTTTCATTTACAGGGCTGATTATCTTCATCACGCTGATGTTGTTTATGATCGCCACTTGGCATTTCAGAAACGAGGATAGCAACGTAGCCGATATTTATGCCCTGATGATTTTCGCCTGCACCGGTGCGCTGGTCATGACATCCTACAGCAGCATGGTGATGTTGTTCATTGGCATTGAAATCCTTTCGATTGCCTTGTATATTCTTGCAGGAAGCCGCCGACTGAATCTGAGTTCGAACGAATCGTCGCTGAAGTACTTCTTGATGGGCGCATTCGCTTCGGGTGTGCTTTTATTTGGTATAACCTTGATTTATGGTGTTTGCAACAGTTTCGATTTGGCAGTTATTGCCGAATACGTGAACTCAACCGAACAAACACCAACCTTATTCAATACAGGAATTTTGCTAGTTCTGATTGGCTTTTGCTTCAAACTTGGCGCAGTTCCCTTCCATTTCTGGTCTCCCGATGTGTACCAGGGTGCACCAACGCTGATTACTGCATTCATGGCTACGGTTGTAAAGACTGCCGCAATTGCATCGTTCTATAAATTGTTTGATACGTGTTTCTCGGGTGTGGATGGATTGTGGTATCCAACTATCTGGATTGTCGCTGTACTGAGTATTCTGCTCGGAAACATTTCGGCCGTGATGCAGAACGAGGCGAAGCGGATGCTGGCCTGGTCGGGTGTGGCACATGCCGGTTATTTGTTGTTGCCCATGGCAGCCTTGAATGAGCTATCGGCACCTACCATTTTCTATTACTCCACCGCGTATGCCGTTGCGTCGATTACCGGTTTTGCAGTACTGATTGCCTTGAGCGGAGCACAAAACGAATTGCCGGTAGATCAGTTTAAAGGTTTGGCGAAGAACAATCCCTTGCTCACTACTGCATTGGTTGTGTCGATGTTTTCGCTTGCCGGAATTCCACCTCTTGCCGGATTCTTCGGGAAATACATGGCTTTCCTCACGGCATTTAACAGCAATCTTGTTATTGCCGTAATTCTTGCAATTGTAGGTTCGCTCATTGGTGTGTATTACTACTTCCGTCCTGTTGTGTACGCCTTTAACAACGAAGGACAGATACCTGAGCGCATTGAAGCCAACGTGGCATTCAATGTGGTAGTATTTACAGGGATTTTCTTAAGTCTGTTTATTGCCGTATTTCAGGATCTCCTGAGCCTATTGCCCGGCTAAAATTCTTCATCATTCGGAACTTTCATGAACCGCGAAATAAGTTCCGGTTCAAATCCACGCTGCATCAGGCTGCGTTTAATTTTTAGTTTGGCCTTGTCGCTCGCCTCGGTTCCCCCAAGCTTTTTGATAAGATCGCGCAAGCAGTTTTCGTAAGCCGAATCAGATATTTCAGATAAGCCCCGGCGAATGTTTCCTGAACTTACCGTGCGACGCCGTAATTCGATTTCTATTTTAATTCTACCCCATTTGTTGATGCGGAACTTTCCGCGGGCGAACGAGCGTGCGAAACGTTCCTCGTTCAGATAACCTTCGGAGATGAGTTCTGCAATGGCCCATTCGCCTTCATCACCCCGAAAGCCATCTTTATATAACTTCTGCCGCACATCGCTGATGCAACGTTCCTGGTATGCGCAAAAGCGTTTCATCTGCTCGAGCGCCTGTAAAATGGTCAATGCCTTTGAAGAAGCCACAGCCGAAAATACACAAAATCAATCGTGAAAAATAGGTGTAGTGGAAACAGGATTAATTGTGACAGGT
>CANMGM010000305.1 GCA_947497195.1 Bacteroidota bacterium | reverse complement strand
CGCGCGAACGTTAAAAAAGAAGGCATTGTAATTCGAGATGCCAAAACCGGAATAAGCTGGGATTATGAAGAATAAACATCTTTTGCACATACTCATACCTGCGCTGCTATGGCTATTTACGGCTTGCGGAGGTACTACCGAGCCACCACAACCCGAAACCGCACCGGCCGAAAAACTAGTAAATGTGGCCTTGCCTGCCTTCAACAGCGACTCGGCATACGCGTACACCGAGAAGCAAGTGGCTTTTGGTCCTCGGGTGCCCAATACCCCGGCGCATTTAAAATGTGGTGATTACCTGATTGCTGAACTTAAACGCCATGGCGCCGAAGTGATTGTTCAGGAAGGTAGCGCAACAGCTTACACTGGCGAATCCTTGAAATTCAGAAACATAGTTGGGCGTGTAAATCCGCAATTGAAGCAACGCGTTATGATTAGCTGCCACTGGGACACGCGGCCGTTTAGCGACCAAGATGCCGAAAAACCCAAAGAGCGTTTCGATGGTGCGGTTGATGGCGCCGCCAGTGCAGGCATTATGCTCGAATTGGCGCGCGTACTTAAAACAAGTCCGGCTCCAGTTGGGCTCGATTTGGTATTCTTCGATGCCGAAGATTATGGCAGTCCGACCACAGCAAACAGCTATTGCCTCGGCTCGCAGTATTTTGCAAGCAAGCCGCCCATTAAAGAAAATCTTCCGAAATACGGCATCAACCTCGACATGGTGGCTGCATCGGGCGCACAGTTTCACCGTGAAGGCTATTCGATGGAATACGCCTCAAACATTGTGATGCGCGTGTGGAGCATTGCCGAGGAATTGGGGTATGCACAATCGTTCGTGCAGCAAAATACCAATCCGATTACCGACGATCATTTTTATGTGAATTCCATTTTAGGCATTCCTACCATCGACATTATTCAACACGATCCTGCAAGCCAAACGGGCTTTGGCACTTACTGGCATACCCAAAGCGACAACATGAAAGCCGTTGATAAATCGACCATGCAGATGATTGGGCGTGTGATGTTGGGAGTTGTATTTGCGGAGAAGGTCGGAGTATAGTGCCTTGGCCAGAAACGCGATCTCTAACTAGCGCTTGATTCCTTTCTCGGGCTTTTTGAAATCTTCGGGACGAAAATCGCGCTCGTTTTTTGCGGCAAAATTACGGATGAATTTCCATTTCCCCTTTTCAAAGCGGTATGCATCATTGCTAAAATCGGAGCTGTAGAATGCAAACTGCCCTTCGAATAATGGATTTGTGGGAACCAGATGATCAAATACAATGACATCATCGGTCTCCAAATACCGCAGCGAAACGGCAGCTTGTTCGGCATACTCCAGAACTACGCGATATTTGCCGGCCTTCGTGTCTTCGAACAATGGTGCCCCAAACGTTACGCGCCCATCTTTGGACACCTGCAATACATCGATAATTTTCTGATTACTTAACGCTGTATTACCGTTCCAGCCAAGCAGCGTGTAATATGTTTTTCGCTTGTGCTTGGTGCGAATAATCTTATAGTACAATGCACCAAACCAGTTTTCGGCATTCAATGACTTTGTCTGAGGCTTGCTAATCGAATTCCGGGCATCGTTTAAGCGAATAATTCTTATAGGCACCGCGCTCTTGTTTGCGAAACGAATACGTCCGTAAAAGCCGAATGTGCCATCGTCATGCGGAACATTCCATGTGATTAGCTTAAATGCATTATCGGGCGCAGTTAAAGCAGAAATGAAACGAATCGTGTCGAGTGGATAATTCCACCCATTTGCATCGTTCAGTAAAGAGTCGAGCGAGCGTTCAAATGCGATTCCGCAGGCCCTTCGCCGCTCAAAACTACTGTCGTTGAGCATACAGCCCGAAAGTCGCACCAATACATCCTGCGCATATGCAGAAACGCTTCCCGACAAAAAGAAAACAAAAATTAGTACCCTTCGAATTGCCATCCCAATGCAGTGCAGATTCCATAAAGTTTGCCCGATAATTCTCTACCTATATATGGTGAGTTTTTCGATAGCGAAAGAATCTTATCGTTGGTAAACGTGTAACGTTCTTCGGGATTGTACAAAAACAAACGCGCTTCTTTTCCGGCTTCAATATGCGGAACCTCAAGCCCAACAATTTGTCGTGGTTTTACACACAGCGCATCAATAAGGCGGCTTAATGGAATGCCTGCTTCCAATGCCGAAATGCAAGCAGCACTGAATGAAGCTTCAATATTCTCCATCCCAAAGGAAGCATACCCAAATTCTACGTTTTTCTTTTCGATTGTTTCGGGGCGGTGATCTGAACACACCACATCAATTGTTCCATCGGAAACGGCCATCAATAAAGCCTTCCGGTCTGCTTCGTCGCGCAAAGGAGGCCAAACTTTAAGATTTGAATCGAATCCGCTTAAATCGGCATCTGTAAAATAAAGGTGATGGGCGTAGGTGCTGCATAAAATGTTTAGCCCTTTGCTTTTTGCTTCCCTAATTCGCTCCAGGCTTCGAGCCGAGCTTATTCCCGCAAGCAATATGGCAACATCGTGGTATTCGGCAAGGGCAATTGCACGCAACACACCAAGTTCTTCGGCCAGCGCCGGACTACCTTTTAAGCCCAATTGCGTGCTAGTAATACTCTCGTTAACTTGTCCGCCAAGCGACAGTGAAGCGTCTTCGGGGTGCAACATTATCAATCCGCCTGAAAGCGTAGAATACTGCATGGCCAGATGAAGAAGAACAGAATTACCGATCGGACTTTTATCGTCGGTAAATACGCGAACTCCGGCTTCGTATAATTCGGCCATTTCGCTGAGCTCTTTTCCTGCCAGCTTCTTACTGAGCGCACCTGCAGGCATAAAATTTACCGGCAAATGCTTTGTTTTTTCCTGTATAAACTGCACCGCACCGGCATGATCGCTTACTGGATGCACATTCGGCATCAACAACAAATCTGTTACTCCTCCGGAAAGTGCGGCATTGTTTAAGGTGTCGAAACGTTCTCTCTCCTCAAAACCGGGTTCTCCGCCCTGCACCTGAAAATCGAAAATTCCGGGTGAGGCATGCAAGCCTGTGGCATCTATGCATATGGTGTTTTCGGTAGGCGACGAGGAATCGAAGCGAACAACCGTTCCGTTTTCAATCAGCAATGTACCCCGGGAATTGTCGTTTTGTCCGCCGGGATCGGTAATCGTGAT
>CANMGM010000304.1 GCA_947497195.1 Bacteroidota bacterium | reverse complement strand
CTTCGGAAAAACAGATAAAATTGTTGGAGGAGCAGCAACCTTCATTTCAATGGCTGCTTCTTATTTCACGAAAAACATCAACCTCGTATCGGTTGTCGGAGAGGATTTTCCAGCCGATGCCATTGGAATGATGCAAAAACGTGGTGTAAATACCGAAGGACTTCAAATAAAGCAGGGGGAGAAAACCTTCTTTTGGAGTGGGAAATACCACAACGATATGAACACGCGCGATACGCTCGACACACAATTGAACGTGTTGGCGACATTTGATCCGGTAATTCCCGAAAACTATCAGAATTGTGATTTCCTCATGCTTGGAAATCTAGCACCGGCCGTTCAGCATCAGGTGCTCGATCGCTTGAAAAATCGTCCGAAACTGGTTGTTTTAGACACCATGAATTTCTGGATGAATATCGCATTGCCCGAATTAACTAGTTTACTCAAGCGAGTTGATGTATTGACAATCAACGATGAAGAAGCACGCCAACTTTCGGGCGAATATTCGCTTGTGAAGGCTGCACAAAAAATACTTGACATGGGACCGAAATACTTAATCATTAAGAAAGGCGAACATGGAGCTCTACTGTTCAATAACGAACAGGTATTCTTTGCACCGGCACTGCCACTCGAAGATGTTTTCGATCCAACCGGAGCGGGCGATAGTTTTGCAGGAGGTTTTATTGGTTATTTAGCCGAAACAAAAGACATTTCGTTCGACAATATGAAGCGCGGTGTTATTTTTGGTTCTGCTATGGCCTCATTCAGTGTAGAAAAATTCGGTACCGAGCGCATTCAGAATTTAAGTTCCGAGGAAGTAGACGAGCGCGTTCAGCAGTTTATTGATTTGGTTCAATTCGATATTTCCTTGGTGGAATAATACGCACAACACCCACCTTCCTTGCAAATATTTGCACTGACTTAGCATTCATGCGAAAATGAATTCAGGATTTTCCATAAAACGTATAAGTTTGGAGAGTCTGAATGAATTGCAATGCATAAGTCGCATTACATTCGAGGAAAGTTTCGCTGCCTTTAATCAGGCTGAAGATATGCAGTTGTATTTTGAAAACGCACTTTCTTTAGATCAACTTACGCGCGAAATTCAGTCGGAACATTCCGAATTTTATTTTGCTTACCAGGAAGAAACACTAGCTGGCTATCTAAAGATAAATCTACATTCAGACGCATTACATCCCAATGAGAAGTATGGACTTGAAATCGAACGCATTTATGTTAAACGCAGTTTTCAGGGCAAGCACATCGGTCAATACATACTCGATAAAGCAATAAATCGTGCCAAGGAGTTAGGTTTTATCCAAGTCTGGTTAGGCGTTTGGGAGCAGAATCATAGAGCCATCTCCTTTTATCGTCGAAATGGATTTATACCTTTCGGCTCACAATATTTCGTGCTTGGTACAGATAGGCAGACTGATATTTTGATGCGTTTGAAATTTTCAAATTAGCCAGTCTAAAAAATTACCAAATGCAGATCCATATCGTTTATATTTGCGCCTAATTATTGGTCCCGTAGCTCAGCTGGATAGAGCAACAGCCTTCTAAGCTGTGGGTCGTTGGTTCGAGTCCAACCGGGATCACTAGAATTCTCCAGAATTTCCAAGATGAGGATTTTGGGTGTATCAATCAAAACCATTTCCTTGTCTGTATGTTTTTATCCTCAGTTAAGAACGATCATTAAAGCGAGATGGGATACAAAAGCCTTGAACAGTGTATTGCTGATTTGGAGAAACATGGACATCTTTTGCGCATTCGCGATGAGGTTGATCCGCATCTCGAAATGTCGGCAATCCATCTCGAAGAGTTTAACAAAGCCGGTAAGGCCATTTTTTTTGAACGGGTAAAAGGTTCTCGCTTTCCGGCTGTTTCAAATTTATTTGGTACAGTCGATCGATCAAAGTTCATGTTTCGCGATAGTTGGGATGATGTACAACGCCTAATCGCACTGAAATCAGATCCCATGCAGGCGCTCAAGAATCCTGTAAAGAACATCCGAATTCCCTTACTTGCACTCAATGCATTGCCATTAAAATCGCATTTTTCAAAGCCGGTAGCGCATTCGGTTTGTACCATTTCCGATTTACCCCAGATTGTTCATTGGCCTATGGACGGTGGCCCTTTTGTTACATTGCCAGCTGTCTACACCGAAGACATTGAAAAACCGGGGGTGATGCACTCCAATCTGGGTATGTATCGCATCCAACTTGGTGGAAACGATTATAAAGCAAATAGCGAGATTGGTCTGCACTATCAACTTCATCGAGGAATCGGAGTACATCAAACTAAAGCAAATGCACAAGGAATTCCACTCAAGGTTAGCATTTTCATCGGTGGTCCACCTGCGCACATACTCAGTGCGGTAATGCCTTTGCCCGAAGGACTTTCGGAGCTCACATTTGCCGGAGCCCTTAACAAGCGTAGGTTCAGGTACTTTTACGATAAAGATGGTTATTGTATTTCTTCGGATGCCGATTTCGTAATTACAGGCGAGGTTTACCCGGGCGAAAACAAACTCGAAGGCCCTTTCGGCGATCATTTGGGATATTACAGCTTGCAGCATTCATTTCCGCTGATGCGCGTTAAACAGGTCTATCACCGTAAAAATGCGATTTGGCCTTTTACCGTTGTGGGAAGGCCTCCACAAGAGGATACCGCATTCGGTGCATTGATTCATGAATTAACCGGCTCGGCGGTAAAAGATGAATTGCCTGGTGTGCATGAGGTGCATGCCGTTGATGCTGCCGGAGTGCATCCCTTATTGCTTGCTCTTGGTTCAGAGCGGTATACGCCGTATTTAAAGGAGGATAAACGACCTGCCGAATTGTTAACAATTGCCAACCACATTTTGGGCACAGGGCAGCTAAGTCTTGCAAAATGGCTCTTTATTGCCGAGAAGCAAGGCAATTTAAGCGCATCCAACGAAAAAGCATTTTTCATGCATGTGCTCGAGCGGTTTAATCCGCAACGCGATCTTCATTTTTATACTCAGACAACAATCGACACCTTAGACTACAGTGGCGAAGGTTTGAATACCGGCTCAAAGTTAGTTGTCGCAGCAGCAGGTGTTCCGATACGAACGCTCGGTACCGAAATACCAACTTTAACAGATCTTCCAAATGGTTTTCATAATGTGGGACTTGTGTTTCCAGGGGTACTGTGCATCAGTTCTCCGG
>CANMGM010000303.1 GCA_947497195.1 Bacteroidota bacterium | reverse complement strand
TAGGTGGATTTGCATACATGGTTTACCGAAACTGGAAGGGCGGACAGCATAAGCAATAATGCCAACAGGTTCATACCATAGGTCTAAAACACGCACTTCTCCAAACAATCAGCCTTACGCTAACTAAATTGCATCGTATTTCTTAGGATATCATCCGATTAATTTGGGATTTTAAACACCTAAAATTTTTGCACGCAGTAATTCAAGAAAACAAACTGACTTATTTTCAGTTAAGAACTGTTCCCAACTCCGAGGAGTATTTCAAGAATTCCTTATCGTTTTTCGCACGTTCCTTAAGCTTAGCATCTTTTGAAATGGCTTTCGAAAGATTATCGGCGATGCCACTTTTGTTACCGCCGCGTGCTGCAATAATTGCCTTTAAATAATAGCCCTCAGCACTTTCTTTATCGCTTGAGCAATCGAGCGTTTGCAAGGCACCTGAAGCATTTCCGGCAAGTAACTTAGCCAATGCAGCGTTGTACGAACAAACATCGCCATAAGAAGAAGTGGCCGCAGCGTACTTCCCTGAAGCAACAGATAAATTGGCCTGATTGTAAGAAACTTCTTTCGATCCGCCTGCATTTGTGAAGAATCCAGATGCTGCTTTGCGATCGCCGCGAACAGCCGCAACGGCTCCGAGGTTGTTTTGAATCATCGATTCTTTGGAAGCGATACGTCCGGCCTTTTCAAATTCGGCCTGTGCTTCACCGTATTTACCCTGTTCAAAATAAATTGCTCCCATATTGTTAAATCCACGGAAATCTTCCGGATAACGACGTGCAAACGCTTCAAAAACCTTGAATTTGTCGTTTAATCCGGAATGCAAAGAAGCACCGTACAGCAACTCTTCCATGCCCAAAGAATCAGGAGCAGAAATCGACAGGGTTTTTATTTGCTCATCCGTTCGCACTTTCAGCTTTGCAGATAAATTAATCTCAGCGCGACGGAGCTTCGGGAAATATTCAGAATAAATTGGGTCGTAACTGGCCAATTCGCGGAATTGTTGCTCACGCGCCTGCGGATCATTCACCGTGTTGATAATGTTCAAGGCCGCATCTTTTCCATTGATGCTCGAACCGCTCAGCATTTTACGCAAACCATCCCAATCCTCAGAATCGGTTGCAACTACATTCGAAAATCCTTCTTTGTCGGCATATCCCTTTAATTTGTTCTTCTTGAAGCGAGCCATGATGAGTTTCTCTCCTTCTTCGGCACGGTTGGCCGAAAGCTTTGCGTTTCGGTCAAGTTCCCCTTCCGGCGAAGCGAAACCATAAACATTCAATTGGGTAAACTCCGAACCATCTTTCGCTGCTTTATCAATGAAACGATTCATGTTCATTGTTTCATCGCTTTGCAATTCAACATTGCGTACTTCCCACGAATCGACAAGGAAATAAAGATTTTGCTTTTGGGTAACGGTTGGATTCTTATCGAAAATATCTTCGGCAGAAATCACTTTGTAATCTTTCTGGAGCAATAAAGGGGTTACAATCGTTCCATCGGCAATTTTCACCTCCGGAAGATCTGTCGTTTTACGCTTAAAATTAATTTTTGCTCGCAGAACCAATTCCGCATTCTCCATTCCACTTGCATACAAAAACCGATCAGTGATAGAAAACTTCCCTCCTTCGCTATAAATGATGCGCTGATCGCCCCCATCGAGCTTTTCGCCACTTAGGTTTAAATCTCGTAGTACTTTTTCGCCGCCCCTGTATTTCACAACTGGCGTAACGACTACACTTGCTTTCTTATGAAAATATTTTGGAGGAAAAACTCCGTTCACACTCACTTTTACACTGTCGCCGTGCAATTCCATCGGATTCGGACTAACTGTATACGAAATATTTCCGGCATTTTTAATCATCTTCCCGATACCGCAACCGGTAAATGCAGAAATCCCGACCAGGGCAAAGCCAAACAAGGCGAGGCGTTGAATATTGTTCATAAAGCGTGTTTTTATCTAATCAAAATTGGCTGCAAAAATACCAAGCAATTGCTTTCAAACGTTCAATCTTTCAACAAAATAATCTCAAAACAGATTTTTACATAAATCTATAAATGTGATATTTACACCTTATTGTGTAAGAAAGATGTGAATTTTATAGTGCGATTTTTGATCTATTTGGAATCTTCCCGCTGCCTATTTTCAAGCAATTGCTTTACAGTTTGGTTTAATAGCGGATGCATCCAATGTGCATAAACTTCACAAAGCGGCAAAAGAACAAAATCTCGTTCATGTAGCCTAGGATGCGGTAAAACAAGTTCTTCATCATTGTAAATCAATTCCCCGTAAAACAATAAATCGAGGTCGATGATTCGGTCTATATATCCTGATGCATCTCTTCTAATTCTTCCCAGTTTTTGTTCCGTATCCATAAGAATAGTCAATACTTCCTGGGGCTGCAATAGCGTTTCAAATAGCCCTACACAATTTTTAAAAGTATTACTGCTTTCAAAGCCAACCGGATTCGTTTCGATAAACGACGAAATCTTAATTTTTCCCAAACCCGACTGCCCCAACAGCACAATCGCATTGCGAATATTGTCCTCACAATGGCCCAGATTCGAACCGAACCCGATTCCAATGCGTGTCTTTTTTTGCATCATTTTTATTCCACAGTGTAACAAAATAAATCTTCCCTAAATCTTAGCAAATTGAATCCATTTTTCAACCTTTGCAAACCTAAGATTTTAACGTTATGAAAAGCTTTTTCAAAATGGTCTTTGCTTCAATGCTGGGCCTATTCCTCAGTTTTATCCTGTTTTTCCTCTTTATTGTTATTCTTGTTTCGGCAGGTTCAGACTCCGATAAGGTCGAAATCAAAGACAATTCGGTACTCCATCTCACCCTAACCGGCCCCATTCCCGACCGCAGCAGCGACAATCCATTCTCGTCGTTTAGTTTCGATGGATTGGGCGAAACGGCTATGGGGCTTAACGATGTGCTCGATAACCTCGACAAGGCAGCCGCCAATCCTTCCGTGAAAGGCATTTTCCTCGACCTAACCAATCTAATGACCGGAATTGCTACAATCGAAGAAATTCGCAATGCCTTGCTAGACTTCAAGAAATCAGGGAAATTCATTTACGCCTACAGCGAAGTTTTTTCCCAACCAACGTATTACCTCGCCACGGCTGC
Organism: Bacteroidota bacterium; assembly: GCA_947497195.1. Classification (GTDB taxonomy): domain Bacteria; phylum Bacteroidota; class Bacteroidia; order M30B66; family M30B66; genus CAMCXT01. The sequence continues at coordinate 54 of CANMGM010000303.1, read as the reverse complement.
CGATAAAATTTACCTGCATCCAACCGGTTTGGCCGAATTAAAAGGCTTACGTTC
>CANMGM010000302.1 GCA_947497195.1 Bacteroidota bacterium | reverse complement strand
TCTGCGGTACATGAATGTTTGTGATGTGGACGCGAGAACCGGCTTCATCCAAGGCATCAATTGCCTTATCGGGCAAATGACGATCTGAAACATAGCGCTGTGTTAACGTAACGCAGGCACGAAGCGCTTCTGGCGTATAAATAACGTTATGGTGATCTTCGTACTTCGCCTTGATGTTGTTTAGAATCTGGAATGTCTCATCCTCACTTGTCGGATCAACAATTACTTTTTGGAAACGACGCTCGAGGGCGCCGTCTTTTTCAATGTATTGACGGTACTCATCTAATGTTGTAGCGCCAATGCATTGAATTTCGCCACGTGCCAATGCAGGTTTAAACATGTTTGAGGCATCAAGAGAGCCTGAAGCTCCTCCTGCACCTACTATTGTATGAATCTCGTCGATGAAAAGAATTACATCAGGCGATTTTTCCAATTCGTTCAGCACGGCCTTCATACGCTCCTCAAACTGACCGCGGTATTTTGTTCCCGCAACAAGCGAAGCTAAGTCGAGTGTGATTACACGTTTATCAAACAATACACGCGATACTTTTTTCTGAATAATACGCAGCGCAAGTCCTTCTGCAATGGCCGATTTACCAACACCGGGCTCACCAATTAAAATCGGGTTGTTCTTTTTACGGCGCGATAGAATCTGCGAAACACGCTCTATCTCTTTTTCGCGACCAACAATTGGATCCAATCGACCATCTTCGGCAGCCTTGGTTAAATCGCGACCGAAATTGTCGAGTACCGGAGTTTTAGATTTAGAATCTGACACCTTCTTTGTACCGCCACCTGATGCGCCAAATGTGCCGCCATCGTCGTCGTTGTCGTCATCGAGCGGATTATTCGGAGCTTGAGCTCGAGGCTCTTCTGTTAATAAATTCTTAAGTTCGTCGCGTACCACGGTATAGTCTACATTAAATTTTTCAAGTGTTTTGGTAACCAGATTGTCTTCGTCCTTTAAAATGGCAAGCAGCAAATGCTCCGTACCAATTAAAGTGGTTTTAAACAAACGCGCCTCAAGGTAGGTAACTTTCAGCGCTTTCTCGGCTTGTTTTACCAGCGGAATCTGATTGAGGTTGTTCAATGTTTTACCCGAAGAAACCTTTATGGACCCTTCAATGGTTTTGCGCAGGTCGGACAGGTCGACATTCAGATTTTTGAGAATCTTAATGGCCATGCCTTCGCCTTCGCGAATGATGCCGAGCAACAAATGCTCAACACCCATGTAATCGTGACCCAAACGCAACGCCTCTTCGCGGCTGTATGAAATCACATCTTTTACCCTTGGAGAAAATCTCGCTTCCATAATTTAGTGGTCTTTCAGGTTAGGTGGAGGTAATTTGTCAAAGATAGAAAATTATCCTCCAACGACATGCACAAATTTACCGGACAAATGAAGTGAACCGAACCCATGCATTGTTAATTTATAACAGATTTTTGTTAATACTACGTTGTTGATTTCTTACCCTGCGAAAACCTTTTATGTATCTTCGCTGCTCGAGAATCACAAACCTTTTTACAACAATTGTGCTTTTAAGCAATAGCTGAATTTATGGCAGACGGAGAAAAGATTATTCCGATTAATATCGAAGAAGAAATGAAAACTGCCTACATCGATTATTCGATGTCGGTAATTGTGTCACGTGCACTGCCCGATGTACGCGATGGATTAAAGCCTGTTCACCGCAGGGTCTTATTTGGGATGCAGGAACTGGGTGTAATGTCGAATCGCGCCCACAAAAAATCGGCACGTATTGTCGGTGAGGTTTTAGGTAAATACCACCCGCACGGCGATTCATCCGTTTACGATACCATGGTGCGCATGGCGCAGGACTGGAGTTTACGTTATCCGCTTGTTGATGGGCAAGGTAACTTCGGTTCAGTTGATGGCGACAGTCCGGCGGCGATGCGTTACACCGAAGCGCGCCTCAAAAAAATTGCCGAGGAAATGCTGGCCGATATCGAAAAGAACACAGTCGATTTTCGCCTCAATTTCGACGATTCGCTCGAAGAACCAACCGTTTTACCGGCTGCAATTCCGAACTTGCTCATCAATGGTGCGTCTGGAATTGCTGTGGGTATGGCAACGAATATGCCGCCACATCATTTGGGCGAAGTAATTGATGCCACCATTGCATACATCGATAACCGCGACATTACTGTGCAGGATATGATGATGTACGTTAAAGCGCCTGACTTCCCTACCGGTGGAATTATTTACGGCTACCAGGGGGTTAAAGAGGCCTTCGAGACCGGACGGGGTAGGGTAGTGATGCGTGCTAAAACAGAAATCGAACAAACAGACAACGGTCGCGAGCGCATCATTGTTTCGGAAATTCCCTACATGGTGAACAAAGCCGAGATGATTCGCAAGACAGCCGAACTCATCAACGAAAAGAAGATCGAAGGTATTTCGGATCTGCGCGATGAATCAGACCGTGATGGTATGCGTATCGTTTACGAATTGAAGCGTGATTCTATAACCTCGGTTGTACTGAATAATCTATTCAAATACACGCAGCTACAATCTTCATTTTCAGTAAATAATATTGCGCTTGTAAATGGTCGTCCGGAGCTTCTAAACCTTAAAAAGCTCATCAGCTGTTTCGTGGATCACCGCCATGATGTAGTTGTTCGTCGTACTAAATTCGACCTTGAGCAGGCCGAAAAACGTGCTCATATTCTCGAAGGCTTCCTCATTGCCCTCGATAACCTCGATGCCATCATCACGTTAATTCGCGCTAGTCGCACGCCCGATGATGCACGCGATGGCTTGATGGAATCGTTCGGTTTAACCGAAATTCAGGCAAGAGCTATTCTGAACCTCACGCTTCAGCGACTTACCGGACTTGAGCGCGATAAAATTCGCGACGAATATGCCGAATTGATGAAGACCATCGATTATTTGAAGTCGATCTTAGCGGATGAAAGTCTGCGTATGAAGATCATCAAGGATGAACTTTCAGAGATTAAGGAAAAATATGGCGATGAACGTCGTACACATATTGTATACGATGCCGACGATCAGCGTATCGAAGATTTGATTGCCGATGAGCCTTGCGTGATTACCGTGTCGCACATGGGATACATCAAGCGCACGAACCTGAACGAATACCGCACACAGAAGCGGGGAGGGAAGGGCTCGATTGGATCCAATACGCGCGATGAAGATTTCTTAGAGCATTTGTTTGTGGC
>CANMGM010000301.1 GCA_947497195.1 Bacteroidota bacterium | reverse complement strand
TATCGATCATACAACAATGGGGTAACTTTTGAGAGTTTTCCATTGGGAGGTCCTGATTTTAATTACACATCTATCTTCCAAAAATCAGTATTTCTAAACAATAAGATTTACACCATTTTTACTGATCAAGCCGATTTACCAACAATTTTAATGAGTGCCGATTATGGAGAGACGTGGACTACGATTCCTTGCCCATCTCTATGGCCAGGAATTCTGCATGTTAATAACGGTGAAATGTATCTTTTTAGCGAAGATCTTTTTAAGTATAATGAACAAACAAATACCTGGTCTGATTTGAATAGTCCTGTTGTAAATAATGCAACAACTGTGTGGATTAATGGATACAAATTGCGATCGATGGGCAATAACCTCTGGATTTTGAATGAAAACAATGAGCAAATCGTTTTGCTATCTGATGGAGGAAGTTGGTCATTACCAAGCAATAATTTATTCGATGTGGTACAAATTGGAAATACGATTTATGGATTAGGGGATCAATTTATTCTTGCTTCATCAGACTTTGGACAAACTTGGCAACCTACCAATTTGGCTGTGCCTTTTGTAGGAGCCACACACATGACTAGCCATGGCACTCAACTTCTTGTGTATGGAGGATATAATAACACCGCAACGATTTGGAGAACAGAAGCTCCTCAAGTTGTTTCGGGAATGGTGTATTATGACTCCAACAACAATGGTGTGTTCGACAATGGAGAGACAGGTGTGCCAAATGTATTGGTTCATTCGCTAAACTCACAAACATTTGCGATGTCGGGAGCTACGGGGAGTTTTAATGTGAGTTTCAGTGGAATTGAGGATCAACTCATGATTGAGGTAAACAATGCGCTATACACGGCCGTGCCTCAAAATATTACGGTTAGCAATTTAGATGAAGTATTGATTGGAATACAAATCAATGGTTCGATAACTGATTTGGAAGCAGATGCAGTATTAAATTCGCCTTTCAGACCAGGTTTTCCGACCAGCATTACAGCCATTGTGAGCAATTTAGGAAATGTGTCGCAAGGCGGAGAATTAACGCTCACAATACCAGAACAAGCCACATTCACTGAAGCGTCAATTCCGCCGACTAGTCAAGCAGCAAACACACTCACGTGGACGATAAGTGATTTAGCTGCTTTCGAAACACGGTTGATTTTTATAAACTTGTTAACGAATGTTTCAGCTGTTTTGGGTGATACGACAATTTTTACTTTGAATTTAATTGCTTCCAATTCGGATGATAATTTGGAGAACAATTCTTTATCGAATGCCTCGATCATCGTTGGTTCCTACGACCCGAACGACAAAGCCTGTTCTCAAGAAGAACTTGTAACTCCAACGCAATTGAGCAACAATAATGAATTTGAGTATTTAATTCGTTTCCAGAATACCGGAACCTATTTTGCCGAGAATGTGGTTATTCAAGATACGATAAGTTCGTATTTTGATATGTCGTCTCTGAGGATTCTTGGATCGAGCGATACGATGAGCGTTACGTTTGGAGAGAACAATTTGGTAAATTTCAATTTCCCGAACATTTTCCTGCCCGATTCTACCACGAATGAGCCCGGAAGTCATGGTTTTGTGAAGTATAGCATCAGAACCAATCCTGATCTTCAATTAGGAAGTGTGCTTCGTAATACGGCTTACATCTATTTTGATTTCAATGCGCCCATCGTTACCAATACTACTGAAACGGTATTTGATTTACCACTTGGTTTTACGCAGAATGCCGAGCAAAATGTCTTGGCGTATCCTAATCCCACCAATGGTTTGGTGCGTTTGAATAATTACATGCAGCAATCGGCTTGGGTTACATTGAGCGACTTGAGCGGAAAAGCGCTTGCCAAGAAATTGTGCATCAATGGCGAATTGGATTTGAGTATGCTCAATTCGGGGGTTTATGTTGGACGTGTTGAAGGACTTAACGGTGGTCAAACGAAGCATTTTAAAGTCGTAAAACTTTAGGATGCCCACTGATGCATTAAATTGCATGTTCTGATTTTCTGTTTGTTGTTTCGCCAATGCCCGCGGCCCGGATGGAGCGGCCTGTTTGAGCTCTTGTGCCGCAGCGCAGCGGAGGCGCAAAGCGAGTAGCGACAGCCGGAAATGCCGCCCCAAAAATTCAGGCATAGAAAATCAACAGTGGTGTTTGTTTTTTGCGTGACTTAAATCATGCACATTATCGTTGATAGACCTTTACTTTGCGCGACGCAAATACAACAGTTATGGCATCTGGAAAATTTTCGGAATTAATTCAAGGCGAAAAGCCGGTTTTGGTCGACTTCTCGGCAGAATGGTGCGGTCCGTGTAAAATGATGGCACCGATTTTAAGTGAATTAAAACATCAGATTGGTGACCATGCGACAATCTTAAAAGTGGATGTAGATCGCAATCAGCAAGCTGCAGCAGTCTATGGTGTTCAGAGTGTTCCCACGCTAATTTTATTCCGAAAAGGTCAAATTGTATGGCGGCAGTCTGGCGTTGTACCTGCCGAATCGTTAAAACAAATTATCTTGCAGCACCAATAATTGTATGAACTTCAACATGAAACTAAACACACTTTTTTCGATTTGTACTGCCTTATTTTTCGCATCGTGCCAAGGTGTTGCTCAAAAAGAAGGCACTATAAATATGACCATTAGTCCGACCGAATTTGAGCAAAAATTAAACCTACCCGATGCGCAACTCATTGATGTACGCTCGCCCGAAGAATATGCCGATGGCGGCATTGCAGGATCTCTGAATATCAATTACAACAGTGCTGATTTTGAGGATAGAATATCGAAGCTAAATAAGACCAAACCTATTTTAGTCTATTGCTTATCGGGTGGCAGAAGCGGCAGTGCTGCAAATAAAATGAATGGAATGGGATTTAAAGAGGTTTACAATATGGAGGGTGGATTGGTGCAATGGCGCTTTGAAGGTAAAACTGCAGGTAAGGTTGCAGCCGGCATGACGATGAATAATTATGCGAAAGCCGTTTCTCAAAAAGGATATGTTTTGGTAGATTTTAATGCAAGCTGGTGTGCTCCGTGTAAGAAAATGTTGCCCTGGATTACGAAACTCGCCGAAGAGAAAAAAGACGTCCTTACCTTGCTAAAAATTGATGCAGACCAAAATGCCAGTTTACTTGCCGATAAAGGAATAAAGGGAATACCCTATCTCGAATTGTACAAGGATGGTGCATTGGTTTGGAAAC
>CANMGM010000300.1 GCA_947497195.1 Bacteroidota bacterium | reverse complement strand
GCCATCGACCTTCCCATCCGTCCGAATTATTGGGATTTTCAGTTCAAAGTGAGTCACCGCATCAGCGACAAGGCATCATTAACCTTTCTTGGTGTGGGCGCCATCGACGAATTCGCATTTGGAGTGCCGCGTGAATCAACGCCCGATAAGACATTCATTCTCAATGCAACGCCATCCATAAATCAGTGGAATTACACAAATGGTTTAGCCTATCGTCATTTGATCAACAACGGATTTGTGAATGTGGCCTTGAGTCGCAACATGTACAACAACGAACTCGACCGTTTCGAGAACAAAGACGAAGGCAACGAAGCAGCGCGTATTCTGAAAATCAGGTCGCAGGAAATTGAGAACAAATTGCGGGTGGACGTTAACAAGTTTGTAAACGGCTGGAAATATTCCTATGGTGTTTCGGCGCAGTATGTAAAATTCAACAACCTGCTGTTTAATCGATTGGTAAAGGAAAGTGTTAGTCCTTCGGGCGATAGCATTCCGGCCATTGTACTGAATTACAACGCAGCGCTCGAGTTTTACCGCTATGGTGCATTTGCGCAAGTATCGCGGCGCTTCTTTGGAGAGAAATTCTTGGTTTCGGCCGGTTTGCGCAGCGATGGAAATAGCTTTACCGATGATGGGAATAACATGCTGAACACGCTTTCGCCACGACTTTCGATGTCTTACCGCTTGTTACCCAAATGGAACATCAATGCCTCGGTGGGCGATTATTATAAAATCCCCGCATACACCGTGCTTGGCTTCCAGAAAAACGATGGCGAATACGTGAACCGCGGTTCAAAATACATCCGTTCGACGCATTATGTGGGAGGATTTGAATACATGCCGAAGGAAGATTTGCGCTTTACGGTTGAAGGATTTTTCAAACGCTACAGCAATTATCCGGTTTCGGCAGCAAACGGAATTTCGTTGGCCAATCTGGGCGGAGGTTTCGATATCGTGGGCAACGAAGCCATTGTGAGCAATGGAGGCGGCGAAACCTACGGGATGGAATTTTACTTCCAGCAAAAACTGGTGAAGCGCATTTTTGCGGTTTTCAGCTATACCTTTGTGCGCAGCCGTTTTTCGGGCAACGATGGAGCGCTTGTGGCCTCTTCGTGGGATAACCGTCACCTGGTTTCGGCCTTGTTTGGATGGAAGTTAAAACGCGGCTGGGAAATCGGAGCGAAATTCCGTTTTGCGGGAGGAGCTCCCTACACGCCGTTTGATACCGTTGCATCGCGCTTTAGCTTTGCCACAACCGGACAGGGCGTTTTAGATTATACACGAATTAACACCGAGCGCTTGATCAATTTCAGTCAGCTCGATATTCGCTTCGACAAGAAATTCTACTTCCGCAAATCGACGCTCGATGTATTCATCGATATTCAGAATGCGATGCGATCCCTCAATCCCGACATTCCGGATTATACCTTTAAGCGCAATGCCGACAACACCGGATTTGAAACCACAGACGGCCAAGCGCTTCTTCCCGATGGTTCGAATGGGATTCCAGTATATTTGAAAGACGAAACACCATTGGTAACACCGGCAATCGGTATAATTTTTGAGTTTTAGGACGACTATAACGTAATTATAATCAGTGTTTTAACGGACGTTTTTTAATCATTCCGCCACGCGTATCTTTCACGCTATTCATTACCACGAAAGCATTCGGCTCAATCTTTTCAATTTCAGTGTTGAGTTTATTGAGTTCGAGGCGTGTTATTACAGTATAAATAATTTCGACTTCCTGATTTTCGCCTCTCTTGCCGTACCCTTTTTTACCGCTGTAAATGGTAACCCCACGACCAAGTTGTTCGGTGATCATTCTTCGAATCTCTTCACTTCGTGAGGCCACAATCGTAACTCCGATGTATTCTTCAATGCCTTCAACAAAAAAATCGAGGGTTTTTGATGCCGCCAAATACGTTACCATGGAATAAAGCGCTACCTCAATGCTGAGTAAATAGGCCGCAAGCGAGAAAACCAGTACATTAAACACCAATACAATATCGCCCATGGTAACACTCAGTTTTTTACTGAGGAATATGGCCAACACCTCTGTGCCATCAATTACCGAACCTCCGCGAACCGCCATCCCAATTCCGGCCCCAAGAAAGAACCCCCCAAAAAAGGAAGCAAGAAAAGGATCTTTGGTAACACCCGGAAAATTGAAACTTGCCAATGCCAATGCCAGAAGTACAATTGCAAGCGATGTTTTGATGGCAAAAACGCGACCGAGCATGCGATACCCAACTACGATAAACGGAATATTTATAAAACCGATTAATACCGAAAGTGGCAATCCTGAGATTTCCGATAACAAAAGCGAAATCCCAGTAGCGCCGCCGTCAATCAAATGATTGGGAAGAATAAACCCCTGCAATCCGAACGTGGCAGATAAAACACCCAGCGTAATCATGAAAAAGTCGCGGAGATAGCGCGTTACTGTAATACGCAATAACCTATATGCGCGGGCAAACTGAAAGCCCGAAAGTTTCCCTGACGAATTTCCCGTTCCGGGCTTATGTTGAACAAAAAAGAGGGTGAGAATACGCTCTAGAATCTGTTTCATAATTCAGATTCATCAATCGACCCGCTTCAGCGAATAGGTAAAGCCTACTCCAATGGTAAAAAAACCGATTTCCGAAAGTAAATCCTCTGTTTCGTAGCTTATAACACCCTTGTCGAAACCAATTTTCTCCGGACTAAAATAACCAAACACATGCGAATAACTCAAGCGTACGTTCATCGCAAAATAATCTTCGAAGAAGTAAGTAATCAAAAGGCGGGGCTCGATGTACTGCGTAGTAAACTGCGAAATTGTTTTATCGCCTTTGAAATCGCGTCTAAATTTCGAGTAATGTGCAAGCGTATTTCCGTATGCCAACCCATAGGTTAAAAACGTATAACGCCCGGTCCAACTTAAATAATTCAATGCAATACCCTGCGAATTCAGGTTTAGCGTTGTGGCTGTTTCGGCAATAACGTCTATTCCCTGATTATTATTAATCTCATCGGCCTTGTTTACCATTTGTCGGCGCACCTGAAACCCATTATAACGTGCTTGCAAGGAAGCGCTGAACCTGGGGGTAATGCCAAAGTCGAGCGACAAGGTAAAATCGCCAACAGAGTTAAAATTGGTCTTGAATGCGCGTGGTGTGGTAATGGAGGCTATTCCACCGTCGAGCCCTATCGTAAACGGAATGCG
>CANMGM010000299.1 GCA_947497195.1 Bacteroidota bacterium | reverse complement strand
GCCGCCGTTAAGTCAACACCTTTTAATGCGCCTAATCCATCGTAAAAGTTCGCTGCCGGCGTTTCTTTGATGGCCAATAAATCGAGTGCTTCGACTGTGAGTGCCGATTCGCGTTGTTTTTCGGTTAAACGTGTGTCAACAATTTCCTGTGCGCCCAACAGCGTTTCCGATTCTGCCAGTTTCACGTCAATCTTCTGACTAAAGCTACGCACTTCGACCGATGTTCCGGTGTAACCCAAGAAACTAAATCGCAAGACCAGCGGCAAAGTTCCCGGATTTATTAGATTAAACTTACCATTAATATCAACGGTAGTGCCGGTATTTTTTCCTTCAATCACGACCGTAGCACCGATAAGCGGTTCTCCGGTTTTTTTATCGGTAACACTCCCGCTTATATTCTGTGCGTAGGCACGAGAAATAATCAGGAAAAAAAACAAAAGGCTGGATGAGAATCTATTCATATACACTTACACACTTTCAGGCACTTACACTGCGAAACTAAAGCAATTCGGCTAATTGAACATTACAATTATCAGCGGCAAATTGTAACACTGCCTTTGTAAATTTTATTCAGTTTGGGGATATCGAGCACGTAAAAGTACGTTCCGTCGGGATATTCATCGCCTGTCCAATTATTTTGGTAGGCTGTATTTTCGTAAATCAGTTTTCCCCAACGGTTGTAAATTACAAGATTTGCATCTGTAAATGCTTCAATGTTGCCTATGCTAAAGACATCGTTTTTACCATCTCCGTTTGGCGAAAATACATTGGGGACAATTACGTCGTCAATAACTAAAATTACAGCCGTTATGGTATCTCGGCAGCCTTCATCATTTTCAACGATATAGGTTAACACGACTTCGCCGGTATCAGGAAATGTAATCTGGGTTGATTGTCCGCTTTGCGAAGGATACCCGGAAAAGTTCCATGTAAATTCGACCAGTTCGGTACCGGCTGGTGTTGATGAAGAATCGGAAAATGAAATGGGCGTGTCGATGAATACGATTAAATCGGGGTTGGCAGTAAAATTGGCCACCGGCTCAGCATCAATCAGCGTAATTTGCAGCGTGTCGTTGCACCCATCGGGCGAAGTCGAAAAAACGGTATATGTACCCGAACCAAGTTCCTGAAGATTCTCCGTAGATCCATTGCTCCATTCCACAGCATTCGATCCTTCTACGATTATTTCAGTCGATTCGCCATTGCACAAAACCGTATCGCCACTAAATTCTAGTATAACCGATTGCTGAATTTCAAGTTGAAATTGAACCGAATCGCTCCGGCATCCATCTTCTTCCTGGCTAACGTAATACGTGCCCGACTGTGTCGTAGCGATATTGTTTATCGTTACATCAGAACCGGTTGCGCTGAACGATTGAGGTCCTTCCCAATATACAGTTCCCTGCGACCCCGGACTGCTAAGTTGTATATCCTCGCCCGAGCATATAGGCGATTCAAACTGAAGATTGGGCAAGGGTGGTATTGATGCAAAGGTTACCGTAACCGTATCGCGTGCCCTGCAACCGGCAGAACTTAATGCCTCGAGAAAATAATTCCCGTTTTGATTTACAATTATTTCAGCTGTGGTGCTTCCATCGCTCCATAAAAAATCATTAAAACCGTTTGCTGGTGTAAGTGTAAGGAGCGGTACACCACAACCCGAAAGGCTATCGGGCAGACCTAAATCTGGAAATTCTTCGATAACTGTTACCGTATCGGTACTTTCACAACCATCTTTTACCGTCACTACCCAATACGATCCAGGCTCATGAACGTAAATGCTTTGTGTAGTGTCGCCCGTACTCCATTCGTACGAATCTTTCCCTGCACCGGCATCAAGCAGCAATGAGTCATTAACACATACTACACGATTGTCGCCTAGATAGGTGCTTGCAAAATCCGAAAAATACCCATAACGACATCCCGATCCCGACCCGCCATGAATAATTCCGAGGTGAAAAAGTTCGCCTGTTTGTGCTGTATTTGCCAATAAAGAAGTAGCTCCTATCGCAATATCTGTTTCACTGAACGATAGCTGTGCAGAAAGCCATTCGCCACCTGAGCCGTTAACGGGAGTAAATGCACTTGCAGGCACAAGGGTAGCAGAACCATTGAGGTTGAATGAGCCTTCGGCGCCTGTTCTTACCATAATGTTTAACCCGAAAAATTCTGATGTAGAGCGTGTAAAGAACACCGAAGGCGAACCTGTACATTCAATCGAAGGCAAAACCGCACTGCCCATTTCACATCCGAAGCCCGAAACGTGCAATACGTAAACAGGTTGTGAGCATGCAATAAACACAGTCGAATTCAGAACATCAATGGTGAATTGTTCGCCGCTATTGAGCGTTGCGTTTGGCGTTACATTTCCATCAACAAATACTTCTGTATTGTTTGTGGTGGCCAGAACATATACACGTTCTTCTGAATTCAAAAAGCCTTTCATAACAATGTATTCCCTTCCGATAACACCCACAGGTACAAGCTGGTCTCCCATTAAGTCGCGGCAACCGCCCAATGCTGCCGAATCGTCTTTAAGCGTAACGGCAATGGGTTTATTGGATGTAATGCGGGTTCCCACCGGGCGTTGGGTAGCACTGGTCGAAACAGCTAGCAGGGAATACGTTTGTCCGCGATTGAGGGTAATCGTAAACGGTACGCCTGCAGGGTGACCAATTAAATCGGCTGTAGGATTTATCGTGATGCTGGTATTGTCTTCCGTAGCAACGATTTCGAAGCCACTTCGTGCAGCAGGAGAATATCCTCCATTGTCATAGTTCGTAGGAAAGGGAGTATAGAATTCAATGCCGAGCGCATTGTCTCCTTTTAGCGGAAAAATTTCGGGATTGAATCCATTGTTGACCTCATAATAAGCTGTTACCGGAACACTCGATTCGAGGAGGATGCCTTTATCCAGAATCTGATCGGGCGGTTGATTCTCGACCAGCGTTTGAAACGGTGTTAAATCAATAGATTGTGTTGTACCTGGGGGAATTGTAAGTGTAATGGGAACAAATGCCGGGTTGGCCGGTTGCGATAAAACGATATCGGCGGCTTGCAAACTGGCACTAACACGCATAACAATTGGCGCATCTCCATGCCCGCTGGTAACCTCGGGAGCTACAAACCAGAATTCGGTATCGGTTTGCGCCTGTAGCATGGTGCTAATTAGTCCAAGAAATAAAACAATGGATACGCGCTTCAGAAGAATTGTTATACAATGCATTG
>CANMGM010000298.1 GCA_947497195.1 Bacteroidota bacterium | reverse complement strand
TCGAGCAGTTTTGAATGGACATACACCGGAGCTTCCCTCAATTCAGGCTCGGGCAATGGTCCGATGGAAATGCAGTGGAATACACCAGGAACTTATGCTGTTGAACTGACCGTTTCGAATGGAACGTGTTTAGACAATGTAACTGAGCAAATTGTAATTGTTCCCTTCCCCGGGCCATCATTTGCATTCGACAACGATACAGCCTGTGTGGCAACGCCTGTAGTTCTAACCTTTAACGGAACAGCCGGATCGAATGCTCAGTATTTCTGGAGTTTTGATGGTGCAACGGTGCAGTCGGGGAGTGGGGCAGGACCTTATCAGGTAGTTTGGAACACAGCCGGCGTGCATACTGCTTCGCTTTACATGCTGGTTGATGGCGTTCAGACACCGGTGTTTGAGAATGAAATTCTGATGCTCGACATTCCACAGGCATCCTTCAATTTGCCAGAAACAGTGTGTGCTGGCGAACAAATTACGGTGAATTACACCGGAACAACCGGCATTAACGCACAATTTCAGTGGGATTTTGACGGAGCAACACTAGTGAGTGGGGCTTCGACCGGTTCGGTAAATGTGGTCTGGGACACTGCCGGTACGCATGCGGTAAGTTTGAGCATTGCCGATGCCATGTGTATTTCGGTTCCGTCAATCGATGCGCTCGAAGTACTTTCGGCTCCGGTTCTGGCATTTGAGCTCGATTCGATAGCCTGTTTAAATGCCGAAACCGCGGTTCAATTTAGCGGAACGGCAGGTTCTTCGGCTTCGTTTACCTGGGATTTTGACGGAGCCGAGATTGTTTCCGGAAGTGCATCAGGTCCTTATATTTTGCGGTGGAATACAGCAGGAATGCATTCGGTTGCTGTTGAAGCTAATGATAACGGATGTGCGGCTACGCCAACCAGCATGAGTATCGAAGTGCGCAGTTTGCCAATCGCAGATGCCGGAATTGATCAAACCGTTTGTTCGGGCGATAGCGCATTGTTGCAAGCAGTTTCGGTTAGCGGTACTGTATATTCATGGACTCCGAATACCGAAATGATGAATCCGGATTCATCATCAACCTCTGTTTATATTCAGAACACAAGCAATTTGCCGGTTTCACAAGCCTTCACGCTCGAAGTAAGCGATGGATTTTGTACTGCAACAGATCAAGTGAGTGTAGTGGTTAATCCCGCTCCGTTGGCGCAGTTCACAGTTCCGCAAGGCCAGTGTTTCGATGTGCACAGTTTTGATTTTACGCCAAGCGGCACCTACAGCGAAACGGCATTGTTTGCATGGAATTTAGGTCCACATGCACTGGTCCACGTGCCTGGCGACCGCGAGCAATTGGGTATTCGGTTTGCTGAAGCCGGAGTTCAGGTCATTCAGCTCGTTGTTAGCGATCAGGGATGTTCTTCATCCGCATTTATTGATTCGGTTGAGGTTTTCGCCAATCCGCTGGCTTCATTCGCAGCCGAGCAAACAGGTGGTTGTTATCCTTTCAATGCATCATTTGTTGCCGAAGATTCCCTTGGAATTCATACCGATTTCAAATGGGTTTTTGGCGATGGTGGAACGGGTAGCGGAATTTCACCAAGCTATTTGTACACCGAATCGGGCTTCATGACCGTAACCTTAACCGTAACAGATATACACGGATGCATCGGCTCACAGACACAAACCGATTATATTCAGGTATATGAGCGTCCGATTGCGGGATTCAGGGTAAATCCTTCGACCGATTATATTATTGGTGAAGATGAACTAAGCCTAAGCAATCTCTCGCAGGACGCACGTTTTAGCTATTACATTATCGATGGCGATACCATTTTGGGAGCTACCAGTACCTACGATTTTACCGAACCTGGAATATATGAAATTACGCAGGTGGTGATTAATGCAGAAGGATGCACCGATGAGATGACAAAGTCTGTAAAAGCGAGCTTTGGTTCGGAATACTATATTCCTTTGGCATTTACACCCGATAACGACGGTAAAAACGATTTGTTCAAGGTAATGGGAGAGGAAATTAAAAGCTATTCCATCGAAATTTTCGATCGTTGGGGTGCTCCGATATTCGCTTCTTCGAACATGGAAGAGGGATGGGATGGTATAATCAGCAAAAGCCAGGTGCCAGCGCCTGTTGGAGTTTATGTGTTTAAACTCGAAATGCGCGATTATAAAAACCGCCCAATTCAGAAAAGTGGCAGCATTACGCTGTTGCGCTAATTTTTCTTGCCGATTGAAGCGACTCAATTGTTTTATGGAAACTCAATCATGTTGCCGGTTTTATTTGGTATGTGGAAGTTTATGGTTTAAATGGTGGCGTTTGAATTGTTAAACCCAGATTATGCGTTAGTACTTCGTTATGAGAGTCTAAAATACAAAAAATCAGAAACTTAGATTCGAAAAGCTTAGCAGCGCTACGGTTTGAGAAGATATTTTCCGCCCCTGGCGGATCCTGATTTGAAGTAGTTTAGGCTCTGAATAGATTTCCTAATACATATTCTGGGTTAAATCAGGAGGCATCAGGTATCAAGCCCAGACCTTGAATTTTGGGTGATGCATGTTTGATGGCAGCCATGCTTTAATTAGTCGAGTCTGCACAAGTGTTTCCTGCACGTGGCTTAACGGTTCATTTCGGATGCATCACATTATTTTGCACGTTTTTATTGCTGTACTTGAATTTTCTTGCAAGTTCAGACAGTACATTTCAAGTCTAATGCATTTTAATTCGTCAGTTTGAAAGCAATTGCATCACCGAATAATTACATTGTTTATGAAAATTATCCGTTTTAAACGTTTATAAACGTTTGTTTACGATTAGTGGTGTGCTGATTCGTAGCTTCGCCTTTAGGGTAGGGGGGATAGGATTCCTACAAAACAAATCAATTCAAGTCAACAAAAACTTTTGAACAATCACATAACCGGAACTGAGATGAAATCTATATGAATTGCAATTTTAGTTCACTTCTGTATGCATAATTTTTAAAATAACCCATTTGCGTACATCAAACTAAGTATCGATAAACGAAGGTTTCTCCAAACCTTGCTACGAATCTCTTAATTGCATTATTGCTCCATAAACAGCTACAATCCGGTCTGCTTGCGCATTTCAGATTCCTCAATGTATCCCGATTGTTTCCAAACCAATGCACCATCCTTGTACAATTCGAGATAGGGTATTCCCTTTATTCCTTTATCGGCAAGTAAACTGGCATTTTGGTCTGCATCAATTTTTAGCAAGGTGAGGAC
>CANMGM010000297.1 GCA_947497195.1 Bacteroidota bacterium | reverse complement strand
CAGAGCTGGAAAAAGCTACAAAAGATGCCGAAACAGCTCGATTAACTGCCGAGAATGCCAGTCGCGCTAAATCCGGATTTCTGGCGAACATGAGCCACGAAATTCGTACGCCGCTCAACGGAATTTTAGGATTTACCGATTTGCTAATTCGCAATCAGCCAACAGAAGAGAACCGTAAATACCTCGATCTGATACGTTCATCGGGCGATACCCTGCTGCGGCTATTAAGCGATATCCTCGATTTGAACAAAATCGAACAGGGAAAATTAACGATTGAAAACATTCGGTTCAGATTTGCCGAAACGATTCAGCAAACGCTCATGCCTTATCAATACCGTAGCAACGAGAAGGGACTGAAGTTTACCATGCATTTCGACAAGCGGATTCCCGATTTTATTGTCGGAGATCCAACGCGAATCAAGCAATTGGTTATTAATCTGGTTTCGAATTCCATTAAGTTTACCGAGGCGGGTGGCATCTCGGTTTTGTTCGAAGCAGAGCAGGAGCAGATTAAAGCAGGCGACAGTTTTTACATCCGAGGAATGGTTACCGATACTGGGATAGGTGTTCAGGAGGAGAAGCAGAAATTAATCTTCGACACCTTTACACAGGCCGATGGCTAGTTTACGCGGAAATATGGGGGCAGCGGACTTGGACTTTCGATTGTGAAGCAATTATGTCGCTTGATGCAAGGAGATATCCGGCTTATAAGTCCGGCGATTGAGAAGCCTGTTGATGCAGAAACGCCGGGTGCAACCTTTGTTTTCCGCTTTAAAGTTGATGCCGCATCGGATAGTGAAGATGTCGAGATTCCACTTGTAAATTCAGAAACTCAATTCCAGTTTCGCGAAAAATATCGTGTATTATTGGTAGAAGATAATAAGATTAACCAATTTTTGGCCTCCACGATTCTTGAAAATTTCGGGCTTGAGGTACATACGGCCGACGATGGTCTGCAGGGATTGGAAAGGATAAAGGCCGAAGATTTTGATTTGGTGCTCATGGATGTACAGATGCCGGTTATGGATGGCTACGAAAGTACTACAGCGATGCGTGCACTGGGTATTTCGGTTCCGATTATTGGCTTAACTGCGAATGTTTACAAGGAAGACATCGACAAGTGCATGGAATCGGGTATGAATGCACATCTTGGCAAACCCTTTACCGAGGTTGATATATACAACGAATTGAAGAAATGGCTGGGGTGATGGCGTAAGCACAAATGATTATTTTTGCGCTCTAAAATTACCGGCACCGTAGTTCAATGGATAGAATAGGAGTTTCCTAAACTCTAGATGCAGGTTCGATTCCTGCCGGAGCCACAAATACGAGTGAAGTGAATTAACGAGATCTATAGTTTTATCAGTTTAGATTCCATTCCGATTGTAAACGCATCGCATTCTGGTTCCATAAACAAAACCCCGATCTTTCGACGAGGGTTTCTTTTCTTACCAATTCGGTTGAGGTCATTGACCCGAATCGACACGCTCGCTGTGAATGTGATTACATTTCTGTTGATCAAATTCGCGGCATAGCGTTCTTCCATATTTCGTTCTTTTTCGCCTTAAGTAACATACTTGTAGATTATTCTTTGAAAGAGCTAAGTTCTGCGCTTAGGTAGGTAAATAGCCTGTTAACAATTCTTATTTAGAATTATTCCAAACAATTTGGCAATTTGATTTCTTCAGTTTAAGTTTGTTGCTGTTTAGAATTAGTCTAAATAAAAGAAGTATGTTTGTTCGTCTAGGCCTTTCCCTTGTTTCCTTGTTTTTTGTGTATAATGTTAATTGTCAACAGCTACCACTTCGTCCCGATACGTCTCACCTGAAGCCACTTGAAGTAATAGCGAACGACAACCAGGCTATTCTCTTTCCTGCAGATACTCAGGGCATGGTGCTTTTGGCCGGCAAAAAAGTCGAAATCATCGATGTTGCCAATCAAAACATTTCCTTGGTGAACAACAATGCACGGCAGGTTTTTGCACGTGTAGCAGGAATTCAGGTATGGGAAAACGACGGTTCGGGAGCACAGGTTAATGTCGGAACGCGTGGCTTAAGCCCAAACCGTAGCTGGGAATTCAATGTGCGCCAAAACGGTTACGACATTAGCGCCGATGCATTTGGCTATCCCGAAGCCTATTACAATCCCCCGATGGAAGCCGTAAAACGCATCGAAATTATCCGCGGTGCAGCATCCCTGCAATACGGACCGCAGTTTGGTGGCCTCCTACAATACAATATC
The DNA here is from genome assembly GCA_947497195.1 of Bacteroidota bacterium. GTDB lineage: Bacteria > Bacteroidota > Bacteroidia > M30B66 > M30B66 > CAMCXT01. Next base: position 1,036 of record CANMGM010000297.1, on the reverse strand, counting down.
GACGAGCCTCAAAGCAATCAGCCCGTATCATTCAAGACTACGCAAACCGTAGGAAGTTTCGGACTTTTTAGTTCGTACAATGCCTTAAAATTCAAGCGAAAAAACTTCTCGGTAAATGGCTATTATCATTATCGTCAGGCCGAAGGTTGGCGACAAAACAGCAGTTATGCCATTCACAATAGATTTCTGAAAATTGCCTATATCTACAAACGATTTTCGATTAGCGCCGAATGTTCGCGCATGAGCTATATCAACCAACAGGCGGGTGGATTAACCGATACACTCTTTAAAACCAAACCCGATACCAGTCTTCGCGACCGAAATTGGTTCAATGTGCCGTGGATTGTACCGAGTGTGAAATTAAATTTCCGCATTGATTCATCATCCAACTTGCAACTTACTGCTTTCGGACTACTTGGCGAGCGCAATTCGGTTGGCTTTACATCTGCAATTACCGTTGCCGACACAATTAATTCACTTACAGGAAACTACAACAACCGGCGTGTAGACCGCGACACCTATACGAATTTTGGAACAGAACTGCGCTACCGTAAAAACTGGAAAACCGGCAGTAAAAATCACAATTTCGCAGCCGGGTTGCGCTATTACCAAAATCACACACAGCGCCTGCAGGAAGGGAAGGGAAGTGTAGGTTCAGATTTCAACCTCGCACTTGAGCCCGATGCCGAATTTAAACGCAACCTCGATTTCTACACCATAAACACTGCGTTTTTTGCCGAGAATATTTTTCAGGTTGGAAACAAAATTTCAATCAGTCCGGGAATTCGCCTTGAGCGCATTCAGCAGCATGCAATAGGTCAATTTGGCATAACCAACAATGAGCCTATTATGTGGCAAATTGAACCCAAGCAACGTTTGTTTTTCCTTGCCGGACTCAGTGCAGAATACCGATTTAATTCTGCATCTGAACTTTATGGTGGGCTAAGCCAAAACTACCGTCCAGTATTATTCTCCGATTTAACCCCACCTGCAACTACCGATACGGTTGATGCTGGCTTGAGCGATGCTTCGGGCT
>CANMGM010000296.1 GCA_947497195.1 Bacteroidota bacterium | reverse complement strand
GCGTCCGTTTCATGGCTTCGGTGCTCGAATAAACAGGCTGCAGTTTGGATGCTTTTGCGGCGCGTTCGGGCGAAAACGGTTCGAACTCGGGATGCGAAATGTTCCAGTTTCCGTTAAATAGTGCCGGCTTACCAAATACGAGCAAAAGTTGTCCCTGCTTGATTTTATCGACGATGTATTTCACACCCTGAAACCAAACCAACTCAATACTTCCGGCCTGATCGCGGGCTATCACGCTGAGGCGTTGCTTGTTCTTGGCGCCCAGTTGTTTGATTTGGTCTACCCGCACTACAAGTTGAATGTACGGCATATCTTCCTGCAGTTCGGCTGTGGTATATATACGCGTGCGGTCGATGTACCGAAACGGATACCAAGAGAGCAAATCGCCCACAGTTTCCATTCCACACTCCTTATGCAGTATGGCAAGTTTTCGCGGATTCATACCCGGAACCTGCGCCAAGGGCCAATCGGTGATATTTAGCTCATTCAAAACTGTGTAAAAATAATCAGAAAGAAATCTTATTCAGATGCTCCACTGCAATCTACGCAGGCCAAGGTATTGTTTTGCATCCGCCAAATATGGGCGCTCAAAACTTCGTCCTTATGGGCGTCTTCGAGAGGAATGTTTCCGGCTATTTCGTCGAGCGATGGATCAAACCGAACCAGTGTATTTTCGTTCAAATACAGGTTAAAGCGTGCTTTCTGACTTCTCCAATGTGTTTCGTTTCGGAGGGTAAAATAGGGATTCAGCCAAAGCGTTCGACCATCAAGTTTTGCGTAAGTGGTGATGGTCTGTGCCTTCGCCATAGCAGATTGTTTATCGGCACCACGCGCATATTTCGAAACGGTAAGTCGGTTGCCGCTTTGGTCGGCCGGAAGAAGGTTGAGACGAACGCTTCCTGCAATTAAATCGGGCGCGTCCTCCCCAAAGAAGAACCTCCAATTGCCCGCATCAATTGTGCGATTCAACTGCGGCAAGGCATCTTCGAGGGCGCGAACCGTGAGAGTATCGTTGGCCTTCAGGAAAATTCCAGCGGATGGTTCAACAATTTTGGCCTTCGAACTGAATTCGAACAAGGTAGCCAATCCACTTCCCACCATTCCGAGCAAAGCCAGCGTCGATAGCACGCCATTGGCTCGCGCAATCCACTTCGGCATCAGTCCTTTTCGCAATACAAGACGTAAGCCGGCAATCCAAAATCCAAATACGAACGTGAGGAAGAATGCGGCAAGCGAATACAAGAAAATCGTTTGATGCAGCGGTTTTTCGAAGAGAATCGAAGCCAAAGCCGGAATGTTGGAAACGAATACGGCATCAGGATCGGACTCAGACAAGTCGATGTTAACCGTTCCCGATAACACAACGGCCAACCAGAGTGTAAAAAAGAAACCACCCATCAGCAGCAGTAAAATTCCCAAAGAGCGTCCCGTGAGATGAACAAATCGTTTAAAAAACCGAATCAGCCCCTCAAACAGTTCATTGAAGAAATTTCGGGTTATCGGCTCGGCTTGTTTACCGAACTGGTCCGACTTCTTTTTGATGCGTTCAAATTCATCGCGAATGCTTTTTTCGATGCTGGCAACGGTAACGGGCTCGCCGCGCATTTTAAGACGATCGGCCGTTGATTGCGCCTTGGGCAGAGCCATCCAGAGGATAATGTAAGCCAGCGATCCGGTTCCAAAAATAAAGAGAAGCACCAGGAATAGCACCCGAATAAGGGCGGGATCGATTCCAAAATAATGGCCCAAGCCGATGCATACACCTCCCAAAATGCCTTCATCGGGGTCGCGGAACAAGCGTTTGGGCGAAGCAGGATTTTTCGAATCCGGTTCTTTCTCGGGCGCGGGTTCTTCAGAAACTTCGCGTAGATCTTCGGGGCGGCCCATAAGTTCGATGACCTCGTTTACATCGTCTATAAGTACCACCTGCCTGTTTTGAAGCCGTTCCTGAAAGAGTTCGGCGATGCGGCTTTCGATATCGTTTATAATATCTTCGGCCCCATCGTTGTCGGCAAACACCTCAGCGAGCTGATCGAGGTAGGATTTCAGTTTTAGGAAAGCCGGTTCTTCGAGATTGAAGATCTGGTTGTTGAGGTTGATGCTGATTGCCTTGTTCATGGATTACTGATTTTGAGTTGTGCGCGCCACGGAAGCAACAAGTTCGTCCCAGGATGCGCGCAGTTCGTTAAGAAATAAATGTCCTTCTGGCGTTAATGCGAAGTATTTACGCGGCGGCCCCGATTGACTTTCCTGCCAGCGGTAGCTAAGCAATCGGGCGTTTTTCAAGCGGGTTAGAAGCGGATAAAGCGTACCTTCAACCACAATGAGATTAGCATCTTTTAATTTGCGCATAATATCGGAAGGATAAGCATCGCCAGATGACAACACCGAAAGGATGCAGAATTCGAGCACCCCTTTGCGCATTTGAGCTTTTGTGTTTTCCACTTGCATAGGACAAATGTAAATCAATTATAGTACTATGCAATACAAAGTACCTTATGAAGTTTTTATTCATTGTAAATCAAATGAATAAATTTATAGTAGCATGAAAATTTTGAACATCAAGCAAAAATTATGTGACTTGGCCTACGATTTTTCCAATCGCGTTTTGCAAATCAACAATTCAATTATATTTGCAGCCCATTTGGCGGGGTAGCTCAGATGGTTAGAGCGCAGGATTCATAACCCTGAGGTCACGGGTTCAACTCCCGTCCCCGCTACAACGAAACCCCTTGATTATCAAGGGGTTTTTTCATGTAAAGCCGAGCCGGTTTGGAGGGTCGGAAATGAAAGTAAAACAATAGTAAAACATTTTCGGTTTTTTCCTCGAAAAAACCACCTCGATAATTCTACTATAAGTATAAAGAACGCTCGCCCTTCGGACGTTAAATTTCTTGAGCACAAGGTAGCAATTTGTCCATTTGAATGCTGGTTCCGTTTTAGCTACTTCAAGAAAGCAGGTATATCGGATACGTGTTCTAAACCCCTAAATTTTTCTCAGACCTCTCATTCGCTTACAAAAACTTAACTCAAATTTATTAGCTACAACAATTTTTCCATGTTTATTTGTATTCATGTTTGGAAGGGTTGTTTTTACGGTTTTTACATTTCTACTCAGTGTTTCAGCTTATTCTCAAACGATTTTAGCTTTTCAAGGTGCTGAGCCGGGCGATACTTGGACATACACCATTACCAATGCGGCTTCGTTTGCGCTTGCTGAAGCCCAGTTAGCTCCAAATTTTGTAAGTGGAACCCAATCACTGGTTAGTGGAGGCTTATCGGGCGG
>CANMGM010000295.1 GCA_947497195.1 Bacteroidota bacterium | reverse complement strand
GCCGAATGGAGCCGCCTGAGTATTGCCTCTCTGGTTAAAAGGCTCGATAATATTGAGAATAAGATGGATGCCCGGCAACAATCTATAGCATCCGAAATTCTTAAAGAAATACGCACACGCTTAGGCTTCCTGCAAGAAGTAGGACTTGAATATTTAAGCCTCAACCGTCCATCGGCTTCACTATCGGGAGGTGAAGCGCAACGCATTCGTCTGGCAACTCAAATAGGATCGAAGCTGGTGGGCGTGCTTTACATTCTTGACGAACCCAGCATTGGCTTGCATCAACGCGATAACGTAAAACTAATTCAGGCCCTTAAAGATTTGCGTGATGCCGGAAACTCTGTAATTGTAGTGGAACACGACAAAGATATGATGCTTGCTGCCGATCATGTTATTGATATTGGGCCTGGCGCCGGTGTTAATGGCGGGCGTATTATGGCCGAAGGCACTCCGCAAGAACTGCTCGCATTACCCACAGGCACGGCAGAATACCTTTCGGGACATAAAAACATCCACATTCCCGATAAACGCAGAGCCTTAGGAAAAAACAAATTGCAGTTAAAAGGAGCCAGCGGCCACAATCTTAAAAACGTTAACCTCGACATTCCCTTAGGCACGTTAATTTGTGTTACCGGTGTCTCGGGAAGCGGAAAATCGTCACTTATCAACGAAACTTTGTATCCTGCCGTAAGCAAATATTTCTACCAGTCGCATGCGGTTCCTCTGCCCTATAAAAGTTTAGAAGGCCTTGAACTCATTGATAAGGTAATTGATATAGACCAAAGTCCAATAGGACGCACGCCACGGTCCAATCCTGCCACATATACCGGCATATTCTCCGATATACGCAGCTTATTTGCCTCATTGCCCGAAGCTGCTATCAGAGGCTACAAACCGGGGCGCTTTAGCTTTAATGTTAAAGGGGGCCGTTGCGAAACCTGCTCGGGAGGCGGCATGCAAACCATTGAGATGAATTTCTTACCCGATGTATATGTGTTATGCCCTACCTGCCAAGGGAAACGCTACAACCGCGAAACCTTAGAGGTGCGGTTTAAGGGAAAATCAATTGCCGATGTACTCAACCTTACCATCGAACAAGCACTCAGCTTTTTTGAAGGCATCCCATCCATTCGCAACAAAATACAAACGTTGCATGAAGTGGGATTGGGATATGTTTCATTGGGACAATCATCAACCACACTTTCGGGCGGCGAAGCCCAACGCGTAAAACTGGCATCGGAGCTCAGCAGAAAAGACACCGGTAAAACGCTGTACATTCTTGATGAGCCCACCACCGGATTGCATTTCGATGATATTAGAATGCTTCTGGACGTATTACAAAAGCTAGTAAATAAAGGGAATACAGTGCTCATTATCGAGCATAATCTCGATATTATTAAAGTAGCCGATTATATAATTGATATGGGCCCTGAAGGCGGCGAAGGAGGAGGCAAAATTATTGTTGAGGGTACGCCCGAAGAAATTTGTTCGCAAAACATTGGATATACCGCTACATTCCTTAAAACCGAGCTGAAAACTAAAATTAAAGCTAACGTGTAAAGGTGTAACGTAAATTTATAATTTGCGTTAAATAAAACACTTAATAAATCTACTTGAATTATGGAATTACCGGAGAAACGTGGGCATGAAGATAAAATTATCGAGGCATTTAAAGAGAAAGATGCCTTTGAAATAAAGACTACCAACTCGTGGCAGATATTTAAAATAATGGCCGAGTTTGTTGAGGGCTTCGAAAAATTAGGAAAAATAGGGCCTTGCGTTTCTATTTTTGGATCGGCACGCAGTAAACCCGAAGATCCCTACTATATTTTAGCTGAAGATATTGCTTACCAACTCACTCTTGAAGGATACGGTATCATAACGGGTGGCGGTCCGGGTATTATGGAAGCCGGAAATAAAGGTGCACATCGTGGCGGTGGAAAATCGGTAGGATTAAATATCGTGTTGCCTCACGAACAGGAGGGCAACAAATACATTGACCGCGACAAGATTATAAATTTCGACTACTTTTTCGTTCGAAAAGTGATGTTTATGAAATATGCTCAGGGCTTTGTAATCATGCCCGGCGGCTTTGGAACGCTTGATGAGTTTTTTGAAGCCATCACCTTAATACAAACCAATAAAATTGCCCGATTCCCTGTTGTTTTGGTGGGTAAAACGTATTGGGCAGGTTTGGTCGAATGGGTAAAAGAACAATTGCTGCGCGAAAATCCTTTTATAAGCGAAGAGGATTTAAATCTCTTCAGTATTGTTGATACTGCCGAAGAATCAATTAAGGTGATTAATGAATTTTACAACAAATACATGTTTCGTCCTAATTTTTAGTCCATCCATAACCAATACCTCCTCTATATATGAGCTATACCGTTCCCGAAGGCAAACTTTACGACCTCAGCATGATCCATGAAATTGCTCATGGCAATCAGGATTTTGTAAATAAAATGATGCAGCTTTTTATTGATACGATGCCTCCTGCATTATTTGAATTGCGGCAGCATTACAACGACAAAAACTGGGCTTCGCTGGGTGCTGTAGCGCATAAGATAAAACCTTCAATAGATACCATGGGCATAGAGTTGCTTCGTGAAGATATTAGAGCGGTTGAAAAGTACGGCAAGGAAGCCATCAACCTAGAAATGATACCTGAACTTTTAGATAAGGTAGAAGCCGTGGTAAACAAAATAATCGACGAGCTTAAAAGTGCTCTTTAGGACAACCTACTGTTTGCTTATTTAACGCTAATTAACTCCACATTAAAAATCAACCGTGCTTTAGCGGGTATTTTAGGAGGCCGCCCATTTTCGCCGTATGCTAATTGATATGGAATTGATAAAAGTGCCTTGCCGCCGGGTTTGAGCAAACCAATACCTTCATCCCAACCGGGAATTACCATACCTACGCCTAACCTGAAACTGATGGGCTGACCTTTTAGCACCGAAGAGTCGAAAATGTCGCCGTTTTCGAGAAATCCCGTATAATGCACCTCCACCGTTTTGCTGCGTACGGGCGCATCGCCTATCCCTTCATCAATAATGTAATATTCGAGTCCGCTGACAGTGGTTTTCTTTTCCTTGCCTTTTAAAGAAAAGGGCTTGGGGGCAAAATCGGGAAATACCTCCAATAGTTCGATGTCGAAGACTAAAAAAGAACCCTCAGGTATTTTAGGCATAGGTGTGTTGCCGTAACCCAAATCGGGTGGGATGGTAAGTTTTACCTTGTCGCCCCCGTGTAAGTTTAAAAATGCCTTATCCCAGCCTTCAATTACT
>CANMGM010000294.1 GCA_947497195.1 Bacteroidota bacterium | reverse complement strand
GTTCGTGTAACCGAGGCCGATTTGAATTACATCGGAAGCATAACCATAGACGAGGCTCTAATGGAGGCTGCTAACATGATTGAGAATGAGAAAGTGCAAGTGTTGAATGTAAACAATGGCGAACGTCTCGAAACCTATATCATCAAAGGGAAACGCAACAGTGGTGTGATTTGCCTAAATGGGCCTGCTGCCAGAAAGGTGAGTGTAGGCGACGTTGTTATTGTGGTTTCCTATGCACGGATGAGTTTCGAGGAGGCGAAGAACTTTCAGCCTTGGGTTATCTTCCCCGACTCAGAGTTAAACTCCTTACGTTAAATTTATGCTGAAAAAAATCTGGCCCAAAATCAGAAATTATGTTTTTCTGGCTCTGGGCATATGGATGATCTACATGGTCTTCAGGGATGTGGATTTTGTATGGATGTGGAACGAAATCAAACAGGCAGAATTAGGCTGGGTGGGGCTTTCGCTTTTTTGTGGCCTTATTGCTATGCTATCGCGGGCCTGGCGTTGGCGAATGCTTCTTGAACCGCTTGGCTACAAGCCGAAATTTACGCATTGTTTTTACGGAGTTGCAATCGGTTATTTCGCGAACATCGCATTGCCAAGGATGGGCGAAATTGTGCGGTGTACAATACTAAACCAGAGCGATGATGTTCCGGTAAACAAAGCATTCGGTACCGTAATTTTAGAACGGCTGATTGATTTATTCATGCTTATCTCGCTCATCATCATCGTACTGGCTGCACGCTGGGAATTGTTTGGCGATTTTTTCATCAATGATGTCTTTAAGTTAAATTCGACTGGTTCAGATTCAGGCCGCTCAAATTCGACCTTTCTGCTTTTAGTGGCTGCAGGATTGTTCGCGCTTGTTGTTTTGTTTTGGGTTTTCCGTAAAAAATTGATGGCATTGCCTTTCGTTGAGCGGATAAAGCAATTTTTACGTGGCCTTGGTGATGGACTGAGTTCCATCCTTCGTATGAAAAATCAGGGATGGTTCATTTTCCACACCCTATTTATTTGGGTCAATTACTTTTTAATGACCTGGGTTTGCGTGTTTTCATATGGTCCAACTAAATTACTTAAAGCTTTCGATGGCTTGTTTCTGATGGTTGTAGGAGGACTTGGAATGACCGCCCCCGTTCAGGGTGGATTTGGCGCCTTCCATTATCTGGTCGAAAAGGCATTGATGATTTATGCGATTGCGCCTTCCATTAACCCGATAACCGGAGGCGAATTGCGCCCCGGACTCGTTTTTGCAACCATAGTACATACCGGACAGTTTGTATTAACTGTATGTACCGGTATTTTTGCGTTAGTAATGTTCTATACGTTCAGACGAAAGCGTTACGAAGTATGAATCACACAGAGCAAATCGCCGGGAAAATTCTAACTCAAGCTGATGCTGTAAAACAGATCGATTACTGGCGTTCAAACTCAAATGCATCAATCGTTTTTACAAACGGATGCTTCGACATTTTACACCGCGGGCATTTGGAGTATCTTGCTAAAGCTGCCGATTTGGGAACGCATCTTATCATTGGCTTAAACAGCGATGCTTCGGTAAAACGGCTTAAAGGCGCCGACAGACCATTAAACAAGGAAGAGGACCGCGCTTTCGCCCTTGCAAGTTTGTCGTTTACACATTTAATAGTAGTCTTCGACGAAGACACGCCGGCAAACCTAATTGAATTGCTAAAGCCCGAAATTCTTGTCAAAGGTGGCGATTATGTCGCTGAATCTATTGTCGGATACACAGAAACGATTGCCCGTGGTGGACGTGTGGAAATTATTCCATTTTGTGAAGGATATTCAACCACTTCGCTAATCGAAAAAATTAAAGCCTAAATTCTTTTGTACGATTGGATTTTTTCTTTAGGTTTGCTTTGCGAAAAAATCTATACGTGAATCGTTTAATCATTCTACTATTTATTGCAACTCTTGGACTTAGTTCGTGCTCGAACAACCAGGAGTCGAAGATTATTGGTGTGTGGGAACGAACACAGATGGACAAACTGCCCGGTGAATACCCAAAGATTTATTGGGAATTCACCGGAGACAATGATATTATCCGATACCAAATTACAGAGTTGGAGCAGGAGCTTATGTCGGTAGGTAGATGGGGCCTCAACAAGAAGAATCGTTTGAGTATTTCAAAGTTTGATGTTGGCTTTAACGGAGAGTGGGAAATCGTTTATTTCAAAAACGATGTGCTCCGCATGGTCCTTAAAGTTTACAACGATCAGAACCAACCTGCAGGACAGGTATTGGTTGAGTTTGTTCGGGTAACCGATTTCTAATTATTTTTTATGGCCGCAATTAAAACCAGCTTTTATTGTCAAAGCTGTGGTTTCCAGTCGCCCAAATGGCTAGGTAAATGCCCCAGTTGCGGTTCCTGGAATTCGTTCACCGAAGAAGTGCTGCAAAAAAAATCCAAAACATCCTCCTGGGTTAACAGCGAAAAAGTAAGAGCACCCAAACCACAGCGCATTACAGAAGTTGAGCAGCTTGAACATGCCCGCCTCGATACCGGCGATCAGGAATTAAACAGAATATTAGGTGGAGGGTTGGTTCCGGGCTCCCTAATACTACTCGGCGGAGAGCCGGGAATTGGTAAATCTACACTCATGCTGCAGATTGCCATTCGCAGTGCTAAATTCAAAGTATTATACGTTTCGGGTGAGGAAAGCGAGCAGCAGATTCGTATGCGTGCCGGCCGAATCGGCATTCAGAACGAAGCCTGTTTTGTGCTGGCCGAAACGCAAATGCAACGCATTTTTCAGCACATCAACGATGTTCAGCCACAATTGCTGGTTATCGATTCAATTCAAACCCTTCAAACCGATAGCATCGAATCGTCGCCGGGAAGTGTGTCGCAAATACGTGAGTGTACTGCCGAATTATTGCGATTCGCAAAAGAATCGAACACGCCGGTTTTGCTTATCGGGCATATCACCAAAGACGGCCAAATTGCTGGTCCGAAGATTTTGGAACACATGGTGGATGTGGTTCTTCAATTTGAAGGCGACCGCAACCATCTGTACCGCATTGTGCGTTCGGTTAAAAACCGATTTGGCTCTACAGCCGAACTTGGTATCTATGAAATGGTTGGTGAGGGTTTGCGCGAGGTAAACAATCCTTCTCAGGTGTTGCTTTCGCACATGGAAGAGCCATTTTCGGGCATTGCCATATCGGCTACAATGGAAGGCGCCCGCCCTATGCTCATCGAGTCGCAGGCACTGGTTAGTACTGCTGTTTACGGAACACCGCAGCGTTCGGGCACTGGCTTCGATTT
>CANMGM010000293.1 GCA_947497195.1 Bacteroidota bacterium | reverse complement strand
ATGATGGCGCGGAAGTATCCAGTATTAAGCTCCCAAGCCAAGAAGTAAAGCCAACTCCTCAAACTTAATTCCGTCAAAATTCCCCGAGGTCATCATCAACAAAGTGGTATCGTTCCAGCTCATGGCTTGAAGTTTTTGAAGCAATTCCTGCGAGTTGTCGAACACCTGCACATTGCCGGTTCCGAATGCCGCCAAAACCTGCTCTTTTGTAATAGCCTCCAGCTTTTTGTGCTGCACCGTATTCGGATTGAAATACACAAAAGCCTCATCGGCGCCGGCCATCGAGCCTTTGTACTCTTCCAGAAATTTCGCATTCAAACTGCTGAAGGTGTGCAGCTCCATGCAGGCAATGAGGCGGTTTTGCGGAAACTGCTCGCGCACCGCTTCGGTGGTAGCCTTTAACTTCGATGGAGAATGTGCAAAATCCTTGTAAATGCGGGTTCGTTCGTTCTGGAATACGGGCTCTAATCTTCGCGCTGCACCTTCGAAACTGCCAATGGCGCTGTAAAAGGCTCCGTCTGATAGTCCCAGGCATCGACACACTTCCAATGCACCCGAAACATTCTGCAAATTATGCTTGCCGAAAATCTGCAGCGGCACTTCGCCCTGCGGTGTTTGCAAACAGGTAATGCCGTTTCGGATGGTATGCGAATGCGTTGTGTATGGAACCAACTTCAAATCGCTGCGCGCCGCTTGAGCAATCTTTACCAGTTCGGGATCGCCTTCGAAATACACCAAGGTTCCCCCCTGCTCTACCTTCTCGGTAAACAGCCTGAATTGCTCCACATAACTTTCGAAGGTTGGAAATACATTGATGTGATCCCAGGCAATGCCGCTGATGAGCGCCACATGCGGATGGTATAAATGAAACTTGGGGACGCGCTCAATGGGCGATGCCAGATACTCATCGCCTTCCAAAACAATGCGCGAAACGCCGGGCGTAAGGCGCACCATGGTGTCGAACCCTTTGAGTTGCGCGCCAACCAGGTAATCGCAATCGAGCTGCCCGTGGCTCATGGCATGCAACACCATGGCGGTAATGCTCGTCTTGCCGTGACTTCCGCCAATAACCGCGCGGGTTTTATCGCGGCTCTCTTGAAAAATATAGCCGGGATACGAATAAATCTTCAAACCCAATTCCTGCGCTCGCAAAAGCTCCGGATTATCGACCCGGGCGTGCATGCCCAAAATGATGGCGTCGAAGGAGGCATCTATCTTCTCGGCAAACCAACCGTCGACAGCCGGCAATAAGCCTTCGCGTTGCAAACGGGTACGCGAGGGTTCGAAAATTTCGTCGTCAGATCCGCTAACGTTATGACCGGCGCGATGGAGGGCAATGGCCAAATTGTGCATGGCGCTTCCACCAATTGCAATGAGATGAATCTTCATCTTGAAAATTTTACGGTAAATTTATGCCCGCATTGTGCATCTGTTTTCCGATGTTCGGAAACTTGTCAACATGCATTTGTAAGTACCGTTTATGAAACTATCCGTAATTCACGCCGGCGATTTTATGCTCGATGGCGGCGCCATGTTTGGCGTTGTGCCCAAATCGATGTGGCATCCGCTGTATCCGTCCGACGAAAACAACATGATTCCCATGGCCATGCGTTGCTTACTGGTTGAGGATGGAAACCGACTCATCTTGATTGATTGCGGCATGGGCACGAAGCAAAACGAGAAATTCTTCGGGCATTATTACCTGCACGGCAACCATAGTCTTGATGCTTCGTTGAAGGCGGCAGGCTATCACCGCGATGAAATTACCGATGTGTTTCTCACGCACTTGCATTTCGACCATTGTGGCGGTGCACTAGAATGGAACGATTCGCGCTCGGGCTATCGGCCGGCGTTTAAAAATGCGCGCTTTTGGAGCAACAAAGAACACTGGGACTGGGCCGTTCATCCGAATGGAAGAGAAAAAGCATCCTTCCTAAAGGAAAACATTCTTCCGTTGGAGGAGTCGGGACAGCTGGCATTTCTCGAAGGAAATAGCTTTACCGAAAACATCGAAATCATCCGTGTTTCTGGCCATACCGAATCGATGATGCTTCCTTTGATTCACTATAAAGGGCGTAAGATTTTGTATGCGGCCGATTTGTTGCCCACACCGGTGCATATTCCCACTGCTTGGGTGATGGCCTACGATACCCGCCCCCTAATTTCCCTGGAAGAAAAGCCCCGCATTCTGAAGCAGGCAGCGGAAGAAGATTGGATTTTATTTTTTGAACACGATACATCAATCGAATGCGCAAGCCTCGAACAAACAGAGAAAGGCATACGGCACGCCGCATCGTTCTCTTTATCGGAAGTATAATTATCGCCTTTTTTCAGTCGAAAGGACAGGCTTTGTTGCAGATTGGGAAATATACACCCTTTGTGCTGCAAGAAGTGGTGCAGCCATTTGCGCGCATCGAAGGGGTTGATTCGGTAGTAGTTTTAGGCCGGAGGCATATTGCGGTAAGGAAATCGGGTGAGGGGGTTTTTCGACTTTACACAAACCAATTGCGGATGGTTTCTTCGGTTCCGGTAAGCGAAATAATTGCCGGAGATGATGGTTTACTTTCGTTTTGCTTCGATGGTAAATGGGGACTTGCCGATACCTCGGGGCGTGTATTGATTAAACCACGATTCGATGATGCGGGAGCTTTTCGCGAAGGGATGATTGCTTTTCGCGATGGTTCGTGCTGGGGATTCATGACGCGTGCAGGAAAATGGCAAATCAAACCTAAACTTAACTGCGAGATCGAGAATTTTAGACCGGAGTTCAGCGGTGGATTTGCTGTAATTTACGATGCGGGTGCGGGCGGATGGCGCTATCTATCTCGTGAAGGAAAGATCATTAACCAACGCGCCTTCGCATACGCGTACCCTTTTCGCTTTGGTCATGCCTGGATTGGCGAGAACGATGGCATGTACCTCATCAACCGAAATGCAGAAGTTGAGCTTGGTCCTTACGATGACGCTATTCCAGTTCCACCGACCTCAGTAGTTCCCTATTTTAAGAATAGCCGATTTGGCTTGGTGAATATTGAACGCGCTGAAGAGCTAACCCCTGCACTTTACCTCGAAATTAGTGCGCCGCACAACGGCTTCGCGGCGGTTTTGGGCGATAACGGCTGGACAATTATCGATACCTCCGGAAAAACCTGCCGAAACGATTATTTCGAAAGCTTGGAGTTTGCTGAAGGAAATTCATTTATTTTCGGAAATGGTTCGTACGACGACCGCTGGCTGGGCTTGGTGGCAGCCGATTGCAGTGTATTACTGCCGGCTCAGTGGAAATGGCTGGGGCGCTTTCATTGCGGTGTTGCTGTT
>CANMGM010000292.1 GCA_947497195.1 Bacteroidota bacterium | reverse complement strand
GAACACCAAGCCTCCAACTACCGTTAATCCCAACCAAAAAAGTACGCCTTTTTTATCATTGCTATGTCCAGCATCAACCGCCAACACCATCGTAACACTTGAAACGATAAGGATGAAGGTCATCAAACCTACATACAACAAAGGCAAATGCGCATGTGTAAACGGGAAGTGATGGAAAACTTTTTCTACCAAAGGCCAGGTATCGGCATGAACATGACGCGCATAGCCTAATGAAACCAGTAAGGAAGAGAATGTAAACGCATCGGATAGAAGGAAAAACCACATCATGAGTTTTCCATAACTGGCACCAAAAGGAGATGTGCCTCCACCCCATAGTTTTTTAGCAGGAATTTCTAACGTAGCCTGAGCCATTTTTTACGGTTTGATTTTCGGGTGCAAGTTTAACCTAAAATTTTCAATTCAAAAAGTGTCTTTTTCGTTCTGTGAGGAAGTTTTGAACGATTTTAAATTACTGCATAAAGAGCAGAAATACAAATAGATAAATCCATAATCCGTCGAGAAAATGCCAATAAAGCGCACCATTTGAAACTCCGGCAAAGGAATCTGAAGCGTATTTTCCGGCAAAGGAACGCCAAACTAAAATCAAGAGATAAATAATTGCACTGAAGATATGCGCAAGGTGTAAACCAGTTAAGGCATACATAAAACTGCCGGAGGGGTTAGCGCTTCTTCCCGCGAAATAAATACCATTGTCGACTAGCTCGCCCCAGCCTTGGAACTGCGTTACGCAAAATGCCAAACCCAATACCAGCGTGACAACCAATCCGTTTTTAAGTTGCGCCTGATTGCCCTTTTTAATGCCCAACAGCGCCCAGTGCATGGTCATGCTCGACACTAGAATTACCGCAGAGCTCACCCAAAACATCAGCGGCATGCTAAATCGCAGCCATTGTCCATCTGCCTGCCGCACTACATAGGCTGAAGTTAATCCCGAAAACAGCATCACAATGCTGAAAATACCAACGTAAAGCAGGTTTCGGTTTACACGTTCTTTCAATAAAACTGATTCTGATTTGGTCATGGGTTTAGCCAATAAGGAAGTACAAACAAACTATCGAACATCATTGCAAGCTGCACAACGGGCAGGTAAATGAAGGATGCAAACATCAGCGCCTTGGCATCCGCAACTTCCAAGGTTTTATGAAGTTTCAAAGCCTTACGAAGAAAATAAATCCCTGCAAGTAAGGTAATAATCAAAGCTACCGGACTAATCATCCGAAACAGAAAGGGCAGAAATCCAATCGGAAGCAATCCTGCGGTATACACTAAAATTTGTAGCGCCGATGTTTTTGATCGTCCATCGGCGGCGGGTAACATGCGGAAACCCGCTTTCAGGTAATCATCCTCGAGCACCCAGGCCAGAGACCAGAAATGAGGGAATTGCCAGATAAATTGAACGGCAAATAGTACAAGTCCATGAATTCCAATTTCACCGGTTGCTGCCACCCAACCCAAAAGCGGCGGAATTGCACCAGGAAATGCACCTACAAAAACAGCGAATGGCGTTACGCGTTTTAACGGCGTGTAAATGGCCACATACGAAACCAATGCGCCAATTCCCAGCATTCCACTTAAGGGATTCATGCAAATCCATAGAATTACAATTCCTAAAATGCCTGTTATCGAAGAGAAAATCAGAGCCTCTGCTACACTTAATCTACCTTTGGGCATCGGTCGGTTTTCGGTACGCGCCATGAGCATATCGAGACGGCGCTCAATGATCTGGTTGAAGGCATTCGAGGAACCGGTAACCAAAAATCCTCCAAGGGTTAGCCAAAGCGGATCGAGCCAGGAGAAATTCGTAGCACCCATGAAATAAGACGTGAGCGCGCTGAATACCACTAGCCAACTAAGGCGAAGTTTCAGGAGTTGCATGTAATCCTTTGTTTTCGAAGGACGTTCTATGGCAACTGTATTTGATAGTGAACCTGACACCGGATTGGTTTATTTGGCCGCGAAATTACAACTTTCTGCTGCGTAAGAGAACCAGAATTACGAGAATTTGTTCGCGGTTTACTATGAATTGTGAACTAAGGCTTTGATTATTGATCATCAAAAATCACAATACCGGTTTGGCAAAAGCGTCGACAAGGTCACAAACCCCCAAATCGTATTGCGCGTTTCGAATATAGTGCGTTGACTGCGGCGCGACAGGTTCAACGAAATGCGCAGGCCAGTCTTTGGATTGATCAAGTAACTGACATTTAAATCGGTAAACACGAGTGTGTTTTTCACGCCCTGCAGGATGGTGTTTCCGTAAATGGATGGAACCTCGGTTGGGCCGCCAACAATCTCGGCCGTTCCCTGAAAAATATTTTGTCCGTAATTCGAAAAACTTCCATTTGCTTTCAATGAATCTGACCCATATTGTGCCATCAGCACTTTCGCTTCGATGCCAAAGCGGCGATAACGGTATCGCAGAAACTGCACATTCTCGATGAAATTTGCGCCCAATGGGTGTGCTATTGGTTGCGCATAATGCGTATAGCTCTGCTCGGCAGTAAAATGGCCATACGTATAAGGTCTAACAACATTCAATTCGTTTTGCCAATTCAGATTTTTAATGCCGAACAAATTGAAGAATGAATATCCGATCTGGAATGCCTGCTTGTTTGCCCACCAGCCGCTTCGGGCTTTTACTTCCTTGAGCGAAAATTCATCCAGTAAAATCTGACCGTAGAACATGTATTTCTTAAACAATTTTGCTTTGATGTTCAAGCCAATGAGCACATTGTCGGGCGAACCACGCGAAAACTCCACCGGTCGGTAAAAGATTATCGGATTAAGGTAGTTCGGGTCAAATCCGCGACGCATGCCAGTAGTATCGCCGCCCTGCCACACAATGCCTTCGAAGAGGCCGATATTCAAACCCTGCATCACATTGTAACTCAGGTGATGGATCGTTCCAAACTTTTGCTTGTACCCACCCACACCGCTGTTTGATGCATTGCCTATGTTTTGCCAGGCCAGAAATAAATTAGTGTACTGCAGCCTCCAAAATTGCGTGGTAATTTTTGCAAAAGGATAATTGAAGGCATTGTCCGACAATAACAGCGAACGATACCCATCGCCAATAAACTGCTTGTCGTTACCGAACTGCAGATTGAAAAACTTTGATGGTTGGATGGAAACGTATCCCGCAGCATAGGCATAATCGAATCCGCCATCGCCGAATGGTTTTACACGACCTTGCCCGGGAACCACATTATTCTTCTGCACGAAACTGTCGACATAATTCACAAACACCGATTGATTTTCCCAAAACGAGGTGTAAAACGAAACCGATTTTCCGATGGATCCCATTACCTGAATG
>CANMGM010000291.1 GCA_947497195.1 Bacteroidota bacterium | reverse complement strand
GATGTTACTACAACCATGCTGTGGATTGGCGGACAGATTTCGGCTTCCAATATCATTGCACGGTTGTTCTTGCCCAGCTTGGTTTGCTTGCTCGTTCCTTTAACCTATGTTACGTTTTTTGAGAAGAAAAAACTATCGGGTTTACTAACACCAATTCCACAGAATCAGCTGGGGAAGGAAAACATGCTGATTTTCGTCCTGGGCATCGGAGGATTGTTGTTCGTTCCGGTATTTAAGCAGCTTACGCATTTACCGCCGTATACCGGAATTTTGCTCGTTCTTGGACTGTTGTGGTTAACGGCCGATTTACTGCACCGCAAAAAGGACGATGAATTGCGCACGCGTTATTCGGCTTCTTCGGCCTTGATGAAAATCGACATGCCGAGCATTTTGTTTTTCCTGGGAATACTCCTGGCTGTTGGTGTTTTAGAATCACTGCATATTCTCGAAGGCCTATCAAAAGCCATGGATCAGGCCATTGGAAATCAAAGCCTGATTGTATTTTGCATTGGAATTCTTTCTGCGGTAGTTGATAATGTTCCCCTTGTTGCCGCAACCATGGCGATGTACGATTTAACTGTATTCCCGCAAGACTCTTCACTTTGGGAGTTTATTGCTTATTGTGCCGGCACTGGTGGCAGTTTGCTTATAATTGGTTCTGCTGCCGGTGTTGCAGTGATGGGTATCGAGAAGATTGATTTTATCTGGTATTTCAAAAAAATCAGCTTCGTTGCCTTGCTTGGATATGTTGCAGGTGCTGCTGTGTATTTGTTTATGCAATAAAAAAAGCGCGAAAGACTAATCTTCCGCGCTTCAGCATACTTGATATAGCATGTATTATTCGATTACGACCCCACTAATGTGCACGCTGCCATCTGTTAGTTGGTAACGAATCATGTAATAGCCTGACGAAAGAGACGAACAATCTATTTTCGCTGTGTTCTGTTCGATTAATAGCACTTTTCCGCTGAGGTCGATTAGCTGAATTTGGCTAACAGGAAGCGATTCAGATTGAATAAAGAGTTGGTACGTGGCAGGATTCGGATAAATCTTGGGCTTTGAAGCATTGTGTTCTGAAATAGCTGTAATAACACCAATTGAGCAAGAATTGTAAATATACGATAGCAACACCGGCTCTGAAGATTGACGAATATAGTAGCGATTAAATCCGCCAATTCCATTAGAATTAAGGCATGAGAAATCGGTGATACCTATATACGATTCAATATTGTTCTGGTCTGACGTGGTTCCATTTACAAATTTATAATTGATTGTTCCCGGACAAATCTCTGTTGTTACTTCAAAAACATTGGCCGAAACCTGGTTCATTAGCAAAGCACCACCTTGGTATGGCGGAGTTGTAAAATCGCCCATTACATAAACTTGAGCGGCCGGGGTTTGGTTTTGGAACTCAACACGAAATGTAATTTCGGACGGATCAGGAATTGGTGCGCAGGTTCCCGATACTTGTCCAAAGCAGCGTGGAGCTAAATTGGTGTTGGCATTTAGGTTAACTACGGTATTGCTTCCGGGTTCCCACCCGCCGGCAAAATTTCCATTTGTAATAATTCTCGCTTTGTATTGAAACTCTCCTGAAGGCAAAGGAAGTGTGGTGGAATAAATACCATCGTTGTCGGGGTCCGATAATAAATAGTCTGGGCCTCCCTGATAATTATTAAAGGTGCCGGCAACGTCTACGGAATCAGTTGAATTAACATCAAAATCGCAACGGTAGCGCATATCCATATTAATGGTAACGTTGAATGTAGGCACATTAATGCAATTCGCCTCGCACGAGGAGAAGCAATACTCAATATTTAAGACCGAATTCGATGTAATTGTGAGGCTGCGCGCCGGTATGGTTAATGCCTGGCAGGCCGTTGGCACGAATTCCTGTGCTGTACCGTTATAAAAACCATAATTGAAAGAGCCAGTTAAATCTTCGGGATAATAAACCAAATTAGTGAAGGCCGACTGACCATCTCCGGCATTGATATCATACAACTTTATTTTATCGATCCAATCTGTTAAAGCGCCAAAAGTAAATTCATCCATAAAGTTACCCGAAACAAATACACCAAATGGGTCAATAATTTCCGAAACAGGCATATTTGCGGTGAATCGGATAGGTTTGAAAACAAATCCGGCATCGCTTGCTGCAGATCCATTAAATGCAATCGAGGGAAGGGTGATTGGTGCGCCATCAACAACAAAAAAACGATTTGAATTGCCTCCGCCAACTTGGCATATTACAGGAATTTGTGTTTCATCTGTACCCCAGGCATCCCCGTTTATAAATTTAAACTCATAAACACCGTCGGGTAATACGCACGAATACGTGTAAATACTATCCATGTCATCATCTGTCATGAGGGCTGTGTTGGGTTCCCAATCGCTGGGCAGTCCGGCCTCAAATTGCCAATTACCAGCAACATGCACGCCATTGGGGCTAATTGCGAGATTCGACATATTGACATTAAAGCTTACTGAATTTTGCGCTAAGCCCGATACCATGGCCAATAGAACAAATGCAGGTGTAAGTAACGTATGTTTCATGGTTTAGAATTTTAACAAAGAAATGGAATTTGAATGATATTAAATGTAAAAGGGGCCATCTCTATACAGAAATAGCCCCTTCACGAAAATTATAAAATTAGTTAAACTGAACCTTAACGATTTCGTTTGTTCCTTTATCTGAAGTTAAACGAACAAAATAGATACCGTTCGCCAAGTCTCCGCGCTGCAGAACAACTGAATTACGAGCATTTGAAATGGTATTCGTCACACGTCCGGTTAAATCCAATACATCTACTTTGTAAGAAGAAGCATCAGCAAAACGGATGTTCAATGCACTTTGCGCAGGATTAGGGAATACTTCAGCCTTAGCAATAGTAAGGTCATTTAACCCACTTGAACTACCACCTAAACAGGTATTGAATTTGTAGCTCAATGTTACCGGATCAGCACTTGTGCGGATGTAAAAACGGTTGAATCCACCAATCCCGTTAGGTTCTACACAATCTCTGTCTGTCGAATCCGGGAATGACTCCTCGTTTGTATTAATATTCGTTGGCCCATTTACATATTTGTAATTGATTTTTCCTGGGCAAATTCCGTTCACAGTTGTCTCATAAATTCCAGGCCCAGCTAACGTTAATTCAATAGCGCCACCCTGATAAGGAGGTGTAGTGAAATCGCCGATTAAGTAAATAGTTGCAGCAGGGGTTTCGTCGGTCATGTCGACACGGAAAGTTATGTTTGATGGAGGAGGAATTTGTGTACACTCGCCTGAAGGAAGACCGAAACAACGTGCAGCAAGTGAAGAATCAGACTGAAGCAAAACAACAGT
>CANMGM010000290.1 GCA_947497195.1 Bacteroidota bacterium | reverse complement strand
CAAGGCAATTGTCCACAAACACAGGCTTTCGCATTGGCTGTATTGCGCAATAAAGCGCGGCTCATCTGAAATAAAAACGGGAGCAGCACAAAAATCTACATTCGGTTTCATTGCGTATCGAAGCGAATCAATCCAAGTAGCTCCATTCGTTGTGTCGGCATCGGAGGTAATTATCCAATCGGCTTTGCTCTGTCTTACTGCAGCGCTTAGCGCATTTTTTTTCGAACCTGTTGTACCCGATTCTATCCGGATAAGCTGCAAATTACTATCGTTTAGAATAGGCTGCACGGGAATCGAAGAACCATCGTCAATCAGCGTGCAATGAATATGTTGTTGTTCCTGGATGCTTTCAAGGCGTCGTTTCAGATTGTGCAAAATAACGGGCGCTTCGTTTCGCACAGGGATTATCAACGCGATGGATTCTTTGGATGGTTTGTTAGTTGCTTTCCGCGTGTTTCGTAAGAGATAAAGCGCTGCACAGAGCATCATTCCAAGCGGAATTGCAGATAGAAGCAATGTGACGAATAGGTCTGAAAATTTCGAAATTTCCACCATGCTCAAAGTACGCTAAATCTATAGTATCTTGGCGCAATGGTCGGCGAATTTGAGCAGGTAATTATTGGCATCGATCCCGGAACAAATATTTTAGGATATGGCGTTATCGGAATTCGGGGCAAACACATTAGCCTACTCGATATGGGCGTTTTACGCTTAGGGAAGCTGGACGATCACGCATTGAAGTTGCGCGAAATCTTCAAGTTTACCGAGAGCTTGATCGGCAAGTGGAAACCCGATAGCCTTTCGGTCGAAGCGCCATTCTTTGGGAAGAACGTACAATCGATGCTAAAGCTGGGAAGAGCCCAAGGTGTTGCATTGGCGGCTGCATTGAGCAAAGACATTCCGGTTTCGGAATATGCGCCGCGTTCTATAAAGCAGAGCATTACCGGCAAGGGCGCAGCGAGTAAGGAACAGGTGGCAGCAATGCTGCAGCATTTGTTGAATATTAAAGACGACGACATGCCGAAGTTTTTCGATGCTACGGATGGTCTTGCAGCCGCAGTATGTCATTACTTGCAGTCGGGCAAAACAATGAAAACCATGGCGGTAAAGAAAACTGCCAAGGGTGGAGGATGGAAGAATTTTGTGGATGCGAACCCCGATAGGATTCAAAGCAAATAGCTTCGTATAAAGCTAATTATTCAGCGTGATTGCTCAAGCGCGAATAGTGCTTCTTAATAGATTCTACAACGCGAGAGATGAATTTCTCTTCAACGGAAATAGTATCCTTTTCAAGCTCATGCTGAATAAAGCTGCAAATTTCAGCAGTACTTACGTACGATTCAAAACCTTGCTGAAAAAACAAGTCGACATGATGCACTTTATCGAAGACATTATGCTCGTAATTGGCTTGCATCTCATGATATATAAACACGATCTGATCAATTAGCTCAGCCGAATAAACCGTTTTTTCAGATTCGCTGAGTTGACCTCGGATACTGTCAACAAGATTTGAGTAATCATTCATTATAGATTTAATACAAATGGTTCTAGTGAAACGTAATGAAATCTAAAGCAATTCGGCTTGTATGAGCTTCTGAACATGCATCAGCGACTCATCGCTCGCCTTAACCTTAGGTTTTGAAAAATCGAGATCCGCAACCTGGTTAAGAGGAACTAAGTGTATATGTGCATGCGGCACTTCGAGGCCAACAACGGCCATTCCAACCTTTTTGCATGGAATTGCTTTTCCAATTGCACGCGCTATTTGTTTCGAAAAAGCGAACAGTGCTGCGTGGGTTTCGGTATCGAGCTCATGAATGTTATCGACTTCAATCTTAGGCACAACAAGTGTATGCCCGGGAGCCAGCGGAAAAACGTCTAAAAATGCAAAGCAGGTTTCGTTTTCAGCAATTTTGTAGCTGGGAATCTGTCCTGCTATAATTTGCGCGAAAATACCTGGCATTTAGCGAGAGATATCGAGTATTTCGAGATTAACCTTGCCAGATGGAACCTGAGCTTCAACTTTGTCGCCAACTTTCTTGCCGAGCAATGCCTTTGCAATTGGTGAGCTAATTGAGATTTTACCAGCACGCAAGTCGGCCTCGTTTTCGGCTACAAGTGTGTACGACATTTCGGAGTTATTTCCGGTATTGCGAATACGTACCTTAGAAAGGATAAGCACTTTAGAATTATCAAGTTTCGACTCGTCGATGATTCGGCAGTTTGCTACTAGATCTTCCATTTTGGCAATCTTCATTTCTAATAGACCTTGTGCCTCCTTTGCAGCGTCGTACTCGGCGTTTTCGGATAAATCACCTTTATCGCGTGCTTCTGCTATTTGGGCAGAAATAGAAGGGCGTTCAACACTGCGTAGTTGATCAAGTTCTTTCTGTAGTTTGCGCAAGCCTTCTTCGGTTAAATAGGTGATGTTAGACATAGTTCAGAAGTATTGGTTAATGATAAGAAAACGGAAAGACTCTTCGAGTTGAAGAGTCTTTCCGTTTATGAATGTAAAATTAAAAAGAAATTTTAATTCTGCAAGAGATAGGTATTAAAGATTAATGCGTGCGCCAATGGTGTGTACTCCCGTGAATGCACTGGTTGTACGATAAGCATAATCTATAGAGAAAGTTGATTTCGATTCTTTACCAAGTGGTGTTTGAAAAGAGAAACCGCCAGTAGGTCCATTCAATACCGATGTTAGATTAACGCTAGCATTATCGTAAGCCCCGTCTTTAACAGATTTAATCTCATACGAATATCCTCCGCGAACCATAAACATTTTATTGAACGAATATTCCAAACCACCTATAAGCTGGTCGCGCGAGAAGGAGTTGGATGTAAAATTGGCAGCAAACGTTATATCGTGCTTTTCTGCAAGAGTTAGAATGTAAGCCCCACCAATGTTCAATAGCGATGGAAGTTCGAAATTCTCGGTACGTTGTTGTACAGTAATGTTTGCACCGGTTGATGGTACAGTACCACGGAACGACAAACCATCACCGTTGAATTTCATGCGCGGCCCTACATTCCGAAGCGAAATGCCGAAGCGAATATTTTCCTTCTTACCGGTTATATACTGCACACCGGCATCGAAACAAACCCCAACAGCGCGCAAATCAGAGATTGATTGTGTAATGGTACGCATGGCCAATCCTCCGTAAATCGAATTCGAAAATTCTTTCGCGTATGAAAAGCCGATGTTGGTAAAATTCGGTGAAAACGTTCCAATATTACCCTCCGGATTACTCTCGGTGGTGACATCGATATCACCAAAATTCATCGACATAACACTAATGCCAATTGTTCCTGTTTTCTCCTTCCCTACCGCCTGCGTTAAACCAAAAGCATTGAT
>CANMGM010000289.1 GCA_947497195.1 Bacteroidota bacterium | reverse complement strand
GCCGAAATCAGCAAACAATAGCAGAAGAAGATAGAGGAACTGCAAAAGGAAATCAATACCTTGAAAAAGCGAGGTAAGTAGCATTAATTCTTCGCGCTTGTTCTAAATTCCGAATATGGCACGCCTGCATTCTTGTGTTTGCAGGTAGAGCCCCCGCACCATTTAAATTCTATTGAATATTAGTAGAGTAAACAAGCAGCGGAAGAAATTAATGGGCTAATATGCACTTCACATTTAGCAAATAAATTCAAATTCGCTCAACGCGTTGTGCGTTTTTGTATTTTTGAGCATATTTTTCAACGATGCAAAGGCTCTATCAGAAATTCGAAACGCTCCTAAGGCACACACCAAGCGATTTTAAACGGTATTTGTACGATGAGATTTCCTGGAAGAGCCGTATGATTGGAATCATTGGTCCGCGTGGAGTAGGAAAAACAACCTTGATTTTGCAATATATCCGCGAAAACCTCAATACTAAAAACGCATTGTATGTTTCGGCCGATGATGTGTATTTTAGCGACAACACGCTGTACGATTTGGCTGAAAATCTGCACAAAAATGCGGTAGAACATTTATTCATCGATGAAATTCACAAATATGCCGATTGGTCGCGGGAACTAAAAAATATTTATGATTCTTTTCCTTCGCTAAATGTTGTGTTTACTGGATCATCTGTTCTCGACATTCTTAAGGGTTCAGCCGATTTAAGTCGCCGCTCATTGATTTATCACTTACAGGGCTTATCATTCCGCGAGTATTTAAATCTATTCCATGGATTTAAGTTTAAGCCATTCACGCTTTTGCAGATCATCAATCACGAAGCAAACCTAAAAGCGATCAATCATCCATTGCCCTATTTTAAAGATTATCTGCAACGGGGTTATTACCCTTTTGGAATTGAAAACGAACCAGATCTTAGGCTTTCGCAAATCATTATGCAAACGCTTGAAGTCGATCTACCCCATTTTGCGAATCTAAGTCCTGGTACGATGCGAAAGCTAAAGCACTTGTTATCAATCATCTCAGAAAGTGCGCCCTTCAAACCCAATTTTACCAAAATCGCTGCAATAATTGGTGTTAGCAGAAATTCACTTGAGGATTATTTTGCATACATGGAAAAAGCAGGCTTAATTTATCAGTTAAGGGCCGAAACAAAAGGAATTCGAGCTTTGGGCAAGGTAGAAAAGGTCTACCTCGATAACACGAATCTTATTAACGCGCTTCGTGGTGACCAATCAAACACCGGAAATGTTCGCGAAACATTTTTTTGCAATCAAATGCGTCTGAAGCATGAAGTATTAGCCGCCGAAAAAGTAGATTTTAAAATTGATGTGTATACGTTTGAAGTAGGCGGTAGAAATAAAAATAAATCGCAAATCAAAATAACTGAAAATGCTTTTTTGGTAAAAGATGATATTGAATTTGGATACCTGAACGAGCTTCCGCTTTGGGCTTTTGGTCTCACATATTAGTATACGAATTACAGACTTCAACACTTGTACATTTTGATGAGTAGATTAGGCGATTGTCAACTCACGAAAGAAATGTGCTCCGCTCCCCATACTCATTTCTCCAAGATCCCAATTATCCAAAGCGCTCCACCAAATCAGCCAGTTTCTCCTCATGCGGCCTAAATATCAGCGGAATCTGATCGTACCAGATTTTTCGCTTCGCATACAATTCCGTTAGGCCTTCGAACGATAACGCACCTGCCAATAGCGGACGTTCTTCGGCATCTGCCTGCTGCAAACGCTGTAACAACATCCCAATAGGCAAATCCAAATAAACAAGCTTTCCGTTTTGAAGCATCCAGCTGAGGTTATTGTTGAAACAGGGCGTGCCTCCGCCACACGAAACTACTGTGAAGGTTCCTAAATCAAGATTTCGAAGCACCTCCGATTCAACAGCGCGAAAGGCCGCTTCTCCATCCTGAATGAGCCAATCTGCGGGCGGTTTTCCTGTTTTTATCTCAATGGCCTTATCCAAATCAATAAACTTTGCATTTAGACGTGCGGCTAGTTTCTTCCCCAGGGTCGATTTCCCGCTACCGGGCATTCCGCAGATGAAAACAGGAGATTTCATTTGGCAAATCGAAATTTTACTATTTTTGCCGTCCCTGCCCAGGTGGTGAAATTGGTAGACACGCTACTTTGAGGGGGTAGTGAGCTCAGCTTGTGCAAGTTCGAGTCTTGTCCTGGGCACGATAGAAAAACAGTCGGTTATTCGCCGGCTGTTTTTGTTTTTTCGTACTCCTCGTTCAAATGCTTTATCATATCGGCGGTAATATCGAGTGCCGGATTGGTGTACCAGATTTGTCCGCCCGGCATGTACGAAACCACGTAGGTGAAGTTGTTCTTCTTGGCGTATTCCTTTAGAAAATTCTCCACATTGGTAAAGATCTGCTTGTTTACAGCCGCCTCTTTCTCGGCGAGTTGATCGCTTAGGTTTTGCTCAAGTTGCATCAGTTCTTGTTGCTTCTGCCCGAGTTTTTTCTCGCGCGATTCGCGTTCGGTAATGGTCAAAAATTCGGCACGTTGCTGAAATTCTCCCACATCGGACTGAAATTTCTTTTGCTCGGCAATAAGACGCTCTTCAGCCTGTTTCATTTCGGCTTCCATCTTTTCTTTTTCGACAGTAAACATTGCGTATTGCGAACGAATGGAATCGGAGTTGAAATAGGCAATGCGCAAATCTGAACTCGCCTTGGCTACTGCCTCTGCAGTTGAGGTGTCGGATTTATCGCCCGAAAAATGAAGCGCAAAAAGTACGGCCACGGCCATGGTTAGCACTACGTTAAAAATCAAATTGATATTCTTCATACGTCAAATTTGGGCAAATATAAAGCAATAATTACCCGAAAACCGATAGTATTGCACATGTCAAATTCGAACCTTCGAAAAGTAAAAGCACTGCTCTATGCGCAGCAGTTCCCGATGGGAAAAATCCATGTGCGACAGCCTTTTCCATCGCATTTCGTCGAATATCCAGATCCCTTTATTCTCCTGCATCATGCTGTAATCGATATTCATCCCGATGCCGATTTGCGCAACGAAGGTGTGGGGCCGCATCCGCACCGTGGTTTCTCGCCCGTTACGTTTATTTTCGACGGAGCAGTTCATCACCGCGATAGTCTGGGTAATTCTTCAATCATCGAAAAAGGCGGTGTGCAATGGATCAATGCAGGTCGCGGCATCATGCACAGCGAACGTCCGCCAGAGAACATCCATGCCATAGGAAGCCGACAGGAAATCATCCAGCTTTGGGTAAACACGCCGGCGCGAGACAAGATGAAGCCGGCCGAGTACCATCCATATGCTGCGCATCAGATTCCACAGGTGCAAAGCGAGGATGGTAAGTGCACAATT
>CANMGM010000288.1 GCA_947497195.1 Bacteroidota bacterium | reverse complement strand
GCGGTAATTGAAAAACAGCGTGTCGTGCATTGGGCCTTTACTTGGGAATTGAAGCGAGCGCCGTTCGATGGCTTCATAGTTTCGTTCTAAAGCATAGCAATCGAGCAACGCGGTTTTTAGTTGAAGCGAATCGGGTTTCAAAAACACCAAGCGCTCCATTTCGGCGGCGGCCATCGTGTAACGTCCAGACAGCATGAGGTAATCGGCGAAGCGTGCCGAATTTTCGAACGAATACAAATCCTGCGCTCCGAGTTTAAAACAGGCAACGAGCAATAAAGAGAATAGTATTAACTGCTTCATGTTAAGGCTGGTCGATGAGCACCATGCGCACCGGATCGGTTTCGTAGTTTTCGGGACTCATACCGTTGCAGCGTTGCAGCCGGTCTAACGTAGCAAGCATTCCGATGAGTGCTCCATGTTTTTTTACGGCGAGCAAGCCAAATTCGGAGCACGAAGGGTGGAAGGCGCATCGATTGTAATCTTGCGAGGAAATGGCAAACTTGTAGAAAAGGAAAAGACCCGAAAAAACCATCTGGAGCTCGTTCCGATTATTCTTTGCGGCTTCCCATTTTGGCTTCTCGGTATGCGTGTGAAATGCATCCGCAAAATCGGACGGATGAATTTCTTGCGCCCGGCTATTTTGAAACCACAGCAGGAACAGGAAAATTATAGATATTCTGATCTTTAAGATCATTCACTACCAGGTTTTTAAAGGTTGAAATTTTGGTGCTTTGCGAACGCATTCCATTCGCTTCGATCTTGTAAATGATTTCGGTAATTTCTTCCGGAAAGCTTATTCCGCCTGCTTTGAGGTAGCCCTTGAAGATTTGTTTTTTAAGCAGTTCGTTTTTGGGCGAATAGAAAGCGATGCCGTACAGCTGGTTGTTTTTACGTGAGATGATCACTTCACCGAATGCTTTTTTGAGGCGATCGTCGGGTGTCCAGGTGGTAATAACTTGGTCGCCGTCTTTTTTGGGATTTCCGGCTTTATAGAACGATTTTTCGAGGCCAAAATTCCCGAGGTTGTTTGCCAGCGCATAATCAAATAGGGTAGAGGAAGGCAGCATCGGTATGAATTGTTTGGCCACAAGCTTCCCGTTTACAATGCGGTGAAATACCGTATCGCTGATAACCCATGTTTCTTTTTCGGGGAAGCGAACCTGGTATACAATCTTCTTGAAGGTTTTGTCGTAATAAACAGTGCCCATCGTTAGGCCGAGTTTGCCGTCAGCATTTTTTTCTTTGATGCTGAACTCGGCCTTTAGCCTAAAACGATGTTGCCCAATGCTTAGATTGGGCAACATGAAAAGAAATAGTATAACAAGTCCGACCCAAAGTCGGAGTTTGTGCATTACGAATTCTTAGAAGAATAGGAATGCGTTTCCGGCAACAAGTACCCAGAATACCCACCAAAGGATGTACAATCCACCCGAAACTGCGCATCCGATGAATGCCTTGCGAGTTTCTTCGCGGTCGTCGGCCACGAAATAAACGATAGCAACACCTGCTACGTTAAAGCAGAATCCCCACAAAAACGAAGGGATGCCAAGTGGTGCCTCAGCCAAAGATGAAACTACGCCTAACGCCGAATTTCCTGCAGATACATTCGCGAGCAATGGATTGCTTGCATCCATTGCTGAAAATGTAACACCGTCGTTTGCGTTGACATAGCTTTCCAACTCATCGAGCTGGGCAAATTCTGTTGAAATTTCCTGTTCGTTAACTTCAAAAAGAGCTGCATCTGCAGCAAATCCTAAATTGCAAGCAAATGCAAAAAGGGCACTGAAAAGTACTTTCTTAATCATAGGTTTAGCTTTATTGTTCCGACAACAAATATATGTTTCAAATTGAAATCACCAAACGGACACGCAATTCTTTTATCAAAGAAATTCAGATCTGCATGTTTAATACGAGGAACAATACAGTCAAATTGGCGGCGAGCGATTATCTTTTTTGCTTTTTCCTATAAAGAAACACCAGCAATACCGGCATCAATACCAGTTCGGCCAACAATGCTATTACTAATGTTAGGGATATAAGTAGCCCCACATAAAATGTGCTTTTAAAATCGCTGAACATAAGTGTAGCAAAACCTGATGCGATTACCATTGCCGTTAATATCATGGCTTTGCCGGTCGACAAAAAGGTGGTGCGCATGGCGAAGGGTAAACTGCGGCCTTTGTCGAGTTCAAGTTTAAAGCGACTCAGTAAATGCAGGGTATCGTCGATGGCAATTCCGAAAGCAATCGAGAAAATAATGGAAATGGTCACCTTCATCTCGATGCCCGCAATGCCCATTATTCCTGCGGTAATAAGTAAGGGGATGAGGTTGGGTAAAATCGAAATCAGCATCATACGCAGCGAACGAAACATCAAACCAATAATCAGCATCAAAACCAAAACATCGAGACTTAATCCTTCGAGCATGTTTTGGGTGAGGTACTGATTGCTTTTGTCAATTAAATCCGAACTGCCCGTAATTCTGAAGTTTAGATGCCCGCTTCCGTTTCGTTGAAGCCAGTTATTCAGTAGTTTGTTCTTTTTGCTTACAGCCAAACTGCCTTTGTCTACAATGCGTCCGGCAATGCGTCCCTGTGTGCAGTCTTTAGTCAGGATTTCGCGTATTCTTCGGTCTTTCAGGTATGCCGAAACCGATTCCATAAGTGCTTCGTGTTCCCTGCGTGATGCGGGCAGTTTATAAAATGCAGCATCGCCGTCGTGCCTAGCCATATTGAGCAATCGAACGATGCGAGCAGGCGATACAAGCGCGCTGAGGTGCATCGAATCTACCAGATACGTGTCGAGCTTGTCGATGAACTGAATTGATTCGTAATCGAGTAGGCTGCCCTTTTCGGACGAAACAGCAAGCTCAAAGCCCCGAACCCCGCCGAAATGCGTATCAAAAAATCCGAAATCCTGTTTAATCGGATCGTCTTTGCTTAAATCGTCGAGTACCGAATTGTTCACCTCAATTTGCAGCACGCCCCAAACGGCAATTGAAAGCAGAATTATCGTTGAGATTCCAATCTTCAGGGGATTTCGGAATACCCACATCAAAAGTCTCCGCAGGAATTTATCCCAGCGCACATTCACGGTGTGAATTTTAAATCGGTTCGGATTCTTGACTCGCATCAGCATCCAAGGCAATAATGTAACCGAGAGCAGATAAGCAATTGCCACTCCGATTGCAGTATACGTTCCGAAATCGCGAATGGGTTGTATGGATGTGGTATTCAAGGTTAAAAAGGCCACCATCGTGCTGATGCAGGTGAGGAATGTGGCAAAGCCAACTTCCTTCAAGGCCAAACGGATAGCTTCATCGCGCGGGAAGCCTTCTTCGATTTTTTCGTAAAACTGACTGGCGATGT
>CANMGM010000287.1 GCA_947497195.1 Bacteroidota bacterium | reverse complement strand
GCCATCTAATTGCTTTAGATACACATTGTACGCATACACCCCAGTTGCTGCTTCCACGCCCTTAAATGTGCCATCCCAGCATTGATTGATGTCTTCGCTCTCGAAAATACGCTCGCCCCAGCGGTTGTGGATGACCAATTTAAACTGCTCCACACAATCGCTGAACACGCAGAATGTTTCGTTGGCTTGTGGACCTTTGCTGTTGGGCGAGAATATGGTGGGGATGAACACCTCGTTGCAGATAATGTCCACCTCCACACGGAGTGTGTCTGATTGCGTGCATCCCGCCGAATCGGTTCCTATAACAATGTAGCTGGCCGAAGTGGTGGGAAATGCCAGTGTGTTCGGACAGGTATCGCAGCTCACTGCATCACTCGGCAGCCATTGATAGGAACTGGCGCCGCTTGCCGAGAGTTCAACCGACTGCCCCTGATTGACTGTCGTTACCGATGAGGCGGCAACCACTACGGGCAAAGGCAATATGCTGATGTTGATGGTAACCACACTGTCGCAACCCGATGCTGCAGTTAACGAAAGTGTATAGCTACCGTTTTGTGTAAATACCTGACCAAGTTCGTTTTCATACACGCCACATGCAGTGATGTTTTGAACGCTACCCGCATTCTGCAAAATAGTGAGATTAAGCGTAACAACACTATCGCACCCGCCCGATGACGCACCACTTAAGACAATAACGGGTGTATTGGTCGAACCTGAGTAAGTTATCCCGTCTATCCAGGTAAATGCCTCGCATGCGGTTTGAACATCTGTATACGAAGTAACATCGCCAACGCTAAGGTTTAGCGTTACCGTTGAATCACAGCCCGATGTAGAACTTAAGAGTGCAGTTTGGGAACCGCCCTCAGAAAATGTTAATCCATTCCAACTGTATGGAAGCTGGGCCGTGCAAATTGCCAGGTTTTGTTGAATGTTGAAAGATTGACCAAGTTGTAAACGCAAGATGGTGATGCTGTCGCAACCGGCATCATTTTCAGTCGATGCCAGAAAGACGCCCGACTCGCTAAGGGTTTGCCCGTTCCATTGGAAGACTGTATCGCAGGTGCTGAGCTCCGTTTCGGAGGTGATTAAATCGCAGGTACTGTATTTTACAATAAACCCATCAACACTAGGGGTCCCCGAAAAATCGTTCTCGGGGTTAATGGTATATTCGGGGCCATCGCCCAGGCGAGTTAGTCCGTTGTAATAGCCTATGGCATAAATACTTTCGGTGGAACTACCAAAGGCAATACCGTGAATCCAGCTGGCCGTTTCGGGCGAATCAAAATCGCGCACCCATCTGAAATCGCCCTGACTGTTAAGACACCAAATGTATCCATTCTGAACCTGAGTACTCCGAATTTCCAAAGCGTTACCGGGATCGAAATCGGTATTCCCGTAGAAAAAACCGCTCGTGATTACATTCTCTGCTTGGTCAAAAAGCATATCCTGATAAGTGCCGTTAAAAAACACCCCCGAATCGATGTGTCTGAACCACGAGACATTTCCATCGGCATCGTATTGACCAATAAATGCATCTAAAGCCGTGGTATCATTGGAAGCAAAGTTAGAACCAGCCATTTCGTTCAAATCGGATTGTATAATTCCGGAAAACAATCCCGCCACATGTAACAAGCCCGATGGACTCATCCGCACACAATTAATTGTGTTTCCGGAACCGAAGCCTCCGGAGAAATTTTGAATCTGAAATCGCTTAGCCCATTCAAACTGATTTCCGGAATCAAACTTCACAACCATAGCCCCAACAGAATTAGAGGTATTTACCTCCAGCAGAAATTCGGCACTCGAAGGATCGGCGTCAAGTGTATTTCCGTATGAAACTAAAGCAACATACATGGCGCCGTCGTTTGCGTAGCAAACACTGGTGGCATAATCAGGCCAAGCGGTGCCCCAGGTCTTAATTGTAAGCTCATTGCCCCCGCTGTCGAACTCTGCAACAAAGGCATCTTGTGAGCCTTCTGTTTGCAGGGTAACAGAGTTGAACACCAGTGTACTGTCGAATGAACCTGCAATGGTAAAAGAACCGTTGTTTTTTACGTGCACATCAAGCACATCTTTGTTTTTAAGCCCATCCAGCTGCTTTACCCACACAAAACTGCCGCTTGTATCGAATTTGGCCATGTAAATGCTCGCATCTTGTTGCGTGGTCTGCACGGTAGAAACGGCGGGATTATCGAGATCAAACACCCCCATGCCTGTAAATGTACCCACCAAATAAAGATATCCGTTGTTGTCGTATCGAATGTTCGGGATCGTAAAACTGAAAAAGTTCACAATTTCTCTCGACCAGACAAACCCTCCGGCTGCATTTGTTTTCGTGAGAAACACAGTGAAGTTCACCGTATCCTCGAGCTGTGTGTAACTGCTATCAAAAAACGTTTTGAGTTTGGTTTTGCCTATTTTAAATCCAAGGGTATAAAGATTACCGGAATCGTCGCTGGCGCAGTCGCTCACAGATTGAACATTGGGTCCACTTATTTCGGAAATCCAATGGCACTGAGGCGCTTGTGCCCTGAGGCCCCAAAAACCTGAGAAAAGTAAAAAACAAAGCGGCAAAAGCCGATTGCACAAGTTTAAGGGCTTCATAAAGAGGATATTTACGGTGTAGCATCAAATCTACATTAAAATTAAATGCAATGAATGGCTACACCAGATTTAACCTTTCCACATAGCTCAGCCATGCTTCAAAAATCTAAAACATGTTTAAACCCAAAATCCGCAGTAGAAATCTACTCAACTTCATTTTTCTTCAATCTAAGGAACTTACTCCCATTTTGTATTTCAAAATAGCTCGCTATTCCTTCAATCCAAAATAGTCAGTGAGCGCCTGATATTATTGAAAAATTTTGTTGACCAACGATACCTACTGCGGAATCTGGGTTAAAAATTAACGCTGTAGGTTCAACGTTGCGACCTTATTGATTACCCTACCGTCAATCTGCCGCACATACACATTATACGCATACACCCCACTCGCCGCTTCCACACCTTTAAATTTGCCATCCCAGCATTGATTGATGTCTTCGCTCTCGAAAATTCGTTCTCCCCATCGGTTGAAAATTAAAAGCTTAAACTGCTCCACACAATCGCTAAACACGCAGAATGTTTCGTTGTCTTGAGGGCCTTTTCCGTTGGGTGTGAAGATGGTGGGAATGAATACTTCGTTGCAAATTATATCCACTTCAATGCGCAGGGTGTCGGTTTTGGTGCAGCCTAAAGAATCGGTGCCCGTCACTGTGTAGATGGTACTTTCTTGAGGCGAGGCCAGTGGCGAAGCACAATCGGAACAGCTCAAGCCCTCCGTTGGCGACCATACGTAACTCAACGCTCCACTGGCATTGAGTTGCACGGTATCGCCCAAGAT
>CANMGM010000286.1 GCA_947497195.1 Bacteroidota bacterium | reverse complement strand
GCTTCTGCAGGCGTTTCAAATCCGGCGCCACACAAAACACCTTCGCAATGCGCTAAGCTTTGAATAAACGAATCGCCATCAACCGGCTTGAAAAGCACATTTCCGCTGCGCGATTCGCTTTTACATCCAGGCTGAAAAACTTCCCAGTTTACACCGTGAAATTTGTGCAACTCAATTAGCAGCATGTCGCTACCAATAGCAGGCAGATAAACCGTGTAATGCCCTTTATTTTCGGGCGTAATCGTTCTTATTTTACTACGCAAAACAGGCGTGTAAATAAATGAATCGTAGCGCTTAAAATGAAAGCCGATGGCATCTGCAGCAGGTGCATACTTTTGAAGGAGCATCTCGGCAAATACCGATTTTTTGTCGGATCGAGGTGTGTGGGGACTCAGAAACGCAGCCTGGTGCGAAAAAGCAACACACGGAACGCCGCGCAGTTTTGCTGCCCATGCCGAAATGCTTTCGAAATCGTTAATCACCAAATCGTATTGTGCAACAGGGAAATTACGGATTTCGTTAAATAAGCGCGGTGCACTGTTTTCGGCAAACATGCGTCGATAGTCGAGTTTGCCATTGTTACCATAAAACAAACTCAATCCGCGGCTTTTGTATTTGGTTTCGAAGGGAAACTGGAGGTTTGCATTGCTGCCACTGAGAAAAATATCAATCTCGCCAATTTTACGCAACTCTGGAATTACTTCGCAGGCACGGCTAATATGTCCGTTGCCGGTTGCCTGCACTGAATACAAAATTTTCATGCGCTTTTAGAACCAAAATCGCTAGTATTATCGAGCACCGCATAGGTTTCTTTGGTTCCAAACATACTGCGGTCGATGGTTCTAATTTTGGGGAGCTGTGCAAACTCAGGTGCAGCTTTGTATTCGGCTATTGACCAGGTCTGATTTGCATATTCAAGAGCAGTTAAGTTCTCGACCCAATCGCCACTGTTCATGTATGTTGTTTCGCCTTTTTCATTCTTAACCGAACGAATGCCCGGTTGGTGAATGTGTCCGCAAATAACATAGTCATAACCTTGATCAATTGCGTGATTGGCTGCAATTTCTTCAAAATCGTTAACGTACTTTACCGCCTGTTTTACACCCGATTTGATTTTTTTCGATATCGACACTTTATCGCGCCCCAACTTCGCGAGCATCCAATTAATGCCGCGGTTTAACAAGATGAGATAATCGTAACTCTTGCCGGCCACTTTTGCCAACCATTTCGATGTATTCACCGAAAAATCGAACACATCGCCATGAAAGAACCAGGCTTTCTTCCCATCAATTTCCAGAATCAGCTTATCGGTTAAAATAAAATTCGCCAAGCGTAAATCGCTGAAACGACGAAGCATTTCATCGTGATTTCCAGTTAAGTAATATACGCGGGTGCCCTCGGTTAGCAAACGCATAATTTCCATGATTACCTGATGATGTGCTGCAGGCCAGTAGCGCTTGCTAAATTGCCAGCCATCAACAATATCGCCATTCAACACCAAAATGCCCGGTTTAATGCTACGCAGGTATTGCGCTAATTCAAATGCATGGCAGCCATAGGTGCCGAGATGCACATCTGAAACAACAGCTATATCGACGGCACGTGGAGGATGATACGGAAAATGCATATTCGCAATTTTTAGATTTACAAATTTCTATTTACTTCATTATGTTAGCGTAAAGCCTGTTTCAGCATATTATTACCTTGTTTTAACGCAGTGTTTCCTTTAATTTGCTCGAAAATCACCGAATTCCACATATGACTGCAAATCAACCTTTTAAAAATGAACGATTTGTTAAGTGTTTAATTTATTCACTGTGTTGTGTTTGTAATCTGATTTTCATTTCAGGCTGTTCTGAAATTGAAGATTACGCCAATCCGAAATTTCGCGAAGCATATGCCTTGATTGATCAGCGCAATACCGATAGTTTGATTTCTTTTTTAAGGCATAAGGATGATGATATTCGCCGACTTGCAGCGCATGGATTGGGCTCGATTCCAGACTCGGGACATGCACAAAAACTTGTTGAAGCAATTAAACGTGAAGAAAATGAAAAGGTGAAAGAGGCTTTGGCATTTGCACTTGGGCAATCGGGATCCTATTCGGCTGCAATGCACGTTTGGAAGCATCTCAACGAAAAAGGGAAAAAATCACCCGGAAGCGCTTTTTCGGACGCCTTTGCGAAATGTGGCCTGGATGAATTCTTCATTTCACAAAACAATGAAAATGCAATTGCAACAGAGCATGCCTCGGGCTTGTTTTATTTGGCTAGACGCGGTAAGTTAACTAATGAAAAACTTCGGAAATCACTCCTTAATCTCGCCGAAAACGATGAAACATCGGGCGTTTACGCTGCACATGCCTTGAGTCGTGCAGCATTCGATATCACTCCCGCTCACGATGGAATAGTAGCGTTGATTGATCAATCTGAAAATCCTCAGAAGAAAATTCCTCTCATTCAGGCATTGGCAAAATCGGCAAAGATGAATCTGCCAATTTTAACTACACTATTCGCCTCCCATGCCAAGGAGGAAAATCAGTTTGTGCGCCTTTCCATTGTTCGTGCTGCGCGAAAAGCAAAGTTATTACCTGATGCTTCGTGGATTAGCTCACTTCAGAAAGACGCTTCGCACCATGTGCGCGAACTCGGTTCCGACTGGCTACTCGATTGCGACACGCTGATTCATGCCGATTTGGTAGAAAAATGGATTCAAGCCGAATCATTTCCACTTGTAAAATTCCGCCTGCATGCCTACCTGCTGCGGCTCGAAACAGATTATTCCAAACGGCTCGAAATCCTCAAAACCGAATTTGCAAAACAGCAGGATGTATATGTTCAATCCTACATCATTGCAGCATTATCAGAACAATTTTCATCCATACAGTTTCTCGAAGAACTGATGTATTTCACGCCGAGTATCTTAATCCGCGAATACGCTTTGGATGCGCTTTTAAAAATGCGGATCAGTACGCAATTTTCTGTATACCGCGAAAAGTGGAAAGCTATCTCACCAACACAAACCCTCGAAGAACACTATGTGCAATTGTTTCGCGATGCGATCGAAACCCACGATGTGAGCATGATTTCGCTTGCCGCGATTGCCCTGCGCGACACTTCGATGCTGTTTAAGGCGGGAACGAATCTTCCGGTTCAATTTGTATCGCTCGACTTTATGCGCAAAGCATTGGGCACCTTGCAGCTCCCGCGCGATATCGAAGCATTCGGAGAACTGCTTCACACCATTTCGTTCTATGAAGGTAAACCCTACGAAGGCAGTCTGAAGCCCGATTATAACAATGCGCCCGACTGGGAAGCCGTTTCATCCATAAAACCGAATCAACAAGTCGAAATCGTTACCGAATCTGGAACCATCGCTATAGAACTG
>CANMGM010000285.1 GCA_947497195.1 Bacteroidota bacterium | reverse complement strand
GTAGTGCTAGTTCGAAGATTTAAACCCAGAATATGCATTAGGAAATCTATTCCGAGCCTAAACTACTTTAAATCAGGATCCGCCAGGGGCGGAAACATATCTTCTCAAACCGTAGCGCTACTACGCTTTACGAATCTAAGTTTATGATTATTAGTTTTTTAGATTCTCATAACGAAGTCCTAACGCATAATCTGGGTTAAAACGTATGTTTTCAACGTAACAATCGCATACGAATTCAGTTTCAGACGCATTACGTGCGATTATTTCCAAGTTGTCTTTTGGAAATTTCCCTTTCCTTTGCTCCGGCTTTTTATTCTGCACAGGGAGATGATTCTTATTCGCACAATGCTACGCGATATCCGATTTTGGATTGTGGTATTTTTTATTTTGCGCCTCGTCGGAATTACCAATCCACCGCTCGAAACCGGGCACAACTGGAGGCAGTCGCTAACATGCATGATTGCGCGAAATTTTCTGGAGATCGATAACACGATACTTTACCCGAGAATCGACATGGCCGGCGAAAAGACCGGAATTATAGGCTCTGAGTTCCCGTTTTTCAACTACCTCATTTATCTTATTTCGGAGCTGTTTGGCTACGAACATTGGTACGGAAGACTAATTAATCTCAGTATCTCGAGTCTTGGTATCTGGTACTTCTACCGTCTGGCAAAGGAATACTTTAGCCGAGAAATTGCTTTCAACGCCTCGCTCGTTTTGCTTTCTTCGATCTGGTTTGCGTTTTCGCGCAAAATAATGCCCGATACATTTAGCATTGCGCTTCTAATTGCCGGACTTCACCATGGAAATTGTTTTCTCCGCTATGAAAGGCATAGGATAATCCATGCGATGATGTTTTTTACCCTTTGCACGCTTGGGATGCTGGTTAAAATTCCTGCATTAAGCCTTTTTGCCGGTATTGGAATAGCTCTATTTGTCCCCGAAATTTCACTGAAGCGAAAAGTGATTTTTTTCGGGCTGGCAGGTTTATCGCTGGCAAGTGTTTTTTCGTGGTATTTTATCTGGGTTCCGCATCTGCTGGAAGCCTATCGCTTTCAATTGTATTTTCCAAAGGGTTTGTTGGAAGGTGCCGCTGAGATATTGCCATTACTCGACTTGCTTGCCGAAAAGTTCTATTTCGCTGCATTGCATTCCTATTTCGCTTTTGCCTTTGCTTTGTGGGGCCTATTTAGATTTTGTAAATTCGAATCTATACGATACATCGCTGCATTTTTGGGAGTTACCTGCGTATTTGCGCTCTTTGTTTTAAAAACCGGATCTGTTTTTCCGTTACACAATTACTACGTTATTCCCTTTGTTCCGTTGATGGCGTTGATGGCGGCATATGGAATGGACAAGCTCAAAAACACATATCGCATTGCGTGCATTGTGCTAATTTGTGTGGAAGGAATTGCAAATCAGCAGCATGATTTTTTTATTCACCCCGACCAAGCCTATAAAACCGAACTGGAGGGCTTGCTGGATAGAACTATCGAAGAAAATGGGAAGATCATCATCAATGGAGGACAATCGCCACAGGATATGTATTTTGCCCATCGCAGGGGATGGAGTATTGAGCCCGATCGTATGGCAAACAAAGCCTATATCGACTCGCTGATTTCATTGGGAGCCCGGTATGCCGTTGTAGATTTGAAGCATGGCAATTTCCCCATGCATAAGCAGATTGGGGAGAATACACATTACAGGATTTTTGACCTATACAGGTAGAGAAAAACTGCTGAATTATTCTTCAATCTGATTTACCAGCAGGCGTTTAATCTTAACAACGCCGCCCGCTTCAACAGCAATGAAGAAAAGTCCGTTACCCCAGCCGCGCACATCAGGCTGGAAAATCTGTTCCTGAAACTGCAGCGACCTTTGGTAGTATTTCTCCCTGAAGAAGGTATCGAAAATCCAGACATTGATATCGACCGGACCTTTGCATATTACGCGAATGGTTAAGGGGCCGTTCACCAAATCGCGCCCGGCAGGATTTGGCGTAAAATCGAAATCCATGAATTCGCAGGGGCCATCGGTGAATGCACCATTTATGATGCCGGCTGCAACAGCAAAACACTCATTACGGTAGGTCACATTATCACAACCACAAATTGGCTGATATGAGGTTCCATAACATGTGTTGTTTGTAATCATAAGTGAATCGATACAGCTTGGTTGGAAAAATTGGCCATACAATACCTCTGCTTGCGTGAAGAAACATAATAAGCATGCCCAAATAAGCCGTGTTGCCGTTTTCATTGTGAAACAAAAATACGTTTCTCGCGCTGTTTCACCAAACGTCCGATGCAGGAAACCATGCTTCCTTCTTCAGCGAGTAATTCTTCAACCCGATTTCGGGCATCTTCACGCACTGAAATAAGCAGTCCGCCGCTGGTTTGCGGGTCGCAAAAAATCAAAAGGCTGCGGCCATCCAATTCCGAACACTTTGCACTTACGGCATTGAAATTCCGCATTGTCATATCGGGATAGATAAACGAATTCAGGCAGGTTTCGACTCCCGGCATCAAGGGAATTGTATTGGACCAAATTTCGGCGCTGCAATTTGAAGTTTCGAGCATTTCGAGTAAATGTCCCGCCAAACCGAAGCCTGTTACATCGGTAATGGCATGAACGCCTTCCAATGCACTTAAATCAGCGCCAACACGGTTGAGTTTTTTCATCCATTGGGCAAGTTGCGGATAATGCTCCTGTTCGCTTATCAAACCTCGCTTGAGTGCCGTAGTGAGCATTCCGGTTCCGAGTGGTTTTGTAAGGTAGAGGTAATCGCCTTCGCTAACCGTATTATTCATTTTAACGCGATTTTTCGCTACACGCCCATTTACCGAGAGTCCGAAAAAAGGTTCGGCCGAATCGATGCTATGTCCGCCGGCCAGAATCACGCCTGCTTCGCGGCAAACATCGGCTGCACCTTCGAGTACTTTAGAAGCAAGCGCGGCAGGCAATTTTTCGACCGGCCAGCCCAATACCGATAAGGCCATAAACGGAATTCCGCCCATGGCATACACATCGCTTAGGGCATTGGCAGCAGCAATGGCGCCGAAATCATAAGCATCATCACCCACAGGCATGAAAAAATCGGTTGTCGAAATGAGGCAGTCGCCGCCGCCCATGTCCCAAACGGCCGCATCTTCGTGGTTGCTGTTTCCGCTTACAAGATTGCCCGTAGGCGCTACTTTTATTTTTCCGATGATCTCCTGCAAAACGGCCGGGGCAATTTTACATCCGCATCCACCTCCACGGGCATAAGAACTAAGACGGATTCCTTCATTTTCTTCCATAATTAACTCTTGATCTTGCGAATTATTTGAGCAATTTCCTCTACATTTAAACCAGTGGTTTCAACCATTTGTGCAATGGATCTATTTCGTTTTTCGAGGC
>CANMGM010000284.1 GCA_947497195.1 Bacteroidota bacterium | reverse complement strand
GCGGCACCTTGCGAATTGCCTCCGCCGCGGTTGCCTCTGAATCGACGTTTCTTATTACGTGGCTGCTCACCGGTTGCTGCCTTAGGTGCGGACGTGTGTTGTGGTCGATTTCCCTTGCCTTTACTATGTCTGTTTCGTCCTCTGTCATCGCTTCCTGGCGTATAATCGGGACCCGCATCGAAGCCTTCGGGAAGAGGCATTTTATCGATACTCCGCTCAATCATCGCTTCGATTCGCATAAATCGGCGCACATCGGCATCAGATACCAAGGTAATTGCTTCGCCTTTGGTTTCTGCCCGCGCAGTGCGGCCAATGCGGTGCACATAATCTTCCGGATCGCCCGGTACATCGTAGTTTACCACCAGCTCAATTCCCTGCACATCAATTCCGCGCGAAACCACATCGGTGGCCACCAAAATTGTGGTCTTTCGGTTTCTGAAATTTAGTAGCACTTCCTCGCGTTCATGCTGTTCAATATCTGAATGGATGGCCTGCACATTGAATTTCAATCTCCGCAATTCGCGCTCTACTTCCTTCACTTTCTGCTTCGTACCCGCAAATAAAATCGCACTTTTTAAATCGGGATTGGTGAAAATAAATTGCAACAATTTCAGTTTCTGTGAATCGTAAACCAAATATGCTTTCTGCAGAATTCCTTCTGCAGGCTTCGAAATCGAAATATTAATCTGCACCGGGTCGCGCAGTAGTTTTACCGCC
Source organism: Bacteroidota bacterium (assembly GCA_947497195.1). GTDB lineage: Bacteria > Bacteroidota > Bacteroidia > M30B66 > M30B66 > CAMCXT01. Next base: position 2,698 of record CANMGM010000284.1, on the reverse strand, counting down.
AGTTGCCTGATTTTAGGCGGCATCGTTGCCGAGAAAAACAAGGTTTGTCGTTCGGTAGGAAGGAATTTTAAGATCCGTTGAATGTCATCGATAAAACCCATGTCGAGCATGCGGTCTACCTCATCCAAAATGAGATGCCGCAACTTACTCATGTCGACATACCCCATGTTGAGATGCGACAAGAGTTTGCCGGGTGTGGCCACAACGATTTCGGTACCCTGCACGAGTGCTTTTTTCTGCACCTCAAATTCGCGCCCGTCGCCGCCACCGTAAATGGCGATGTTCGAAAAGGGCAGGAAATACGCAAATCCTTCGAGCTGTTGATCGATCTGCAATCCAAGTTCGCGTGTTGGAACGATGATGAGCGTATCGATGTGACCTGGCTTTTCGCGGATATTTTTTTCGAGAACGGGCAAAAGGAAGGCTGCGGTTTTTCCAGTTCCGGTTTGTGCGCTTGCGATAATGTCTTTACCGGCAAGAATCTCGGGAATGGCTTGCTGCTGGATGGGTGTAGGTTCGCGAAAATTCATCGCGTCGAGGCCTTCGAGCAGTTGTTCCGAAAAACCGAATTGGTTGAATCCCGTCATGAATTAAAGTTCTTTTTTAGATGATCCCGCGTTTCGGGTGCACAAGGATAATCAAACAAGCAATTGCTTTTGATTAATTCTGCAACCTTCGCCGGAACCTGATTTTCCCAGCCCGATTCGCCACGGTGTATTTGTTCCAGAATATCGTCGGCATTGATGTGCAGCAATTCGGTGTTGGCATTGCGGATGTCTTCGACTTTATCGTTTACTTTCAGGTATTGGAGCAAGCCGTCGTATTCCTTGGCAATATTAAGGTTATTTAATGTTATAAGTTCGCCGGTTTGCCTACGAATTGCAGGATAGGCATACGCTTTTACGTGTGTGCCGAACAACATGCTGAAACCTTCGAGCAGGCCGCCACGAAGCGATTTGAATTCTTCGGGTTTAAAGCTTCGTTCGATATTTCGCACCGAAAGCACGAATCCAACCAGCTGATTGCGTGTAGCGTTCGACATGTACGGAACCAAGTACCAATAATCGAGGAAATTGGTAAGCATCACCGTATGCCCAAGTGCCATCAATATTTGTGCGCGATCGAGGAAATCTTCGTCGTCGATATTGCCATTTTTATCGATCAGTGTATTGAGTGACAATTCGGCAATGATAACCATTGCATCGGTTTTGCCTTTTAGCTCTTCAATAAAATCCTCCGTTGCTTTCTGCAGCATATCTTCGTGCACACGGGTGAAGGGCCTGAAGCGTCCAGCTAAAACGAGCGCATTCTTTTTATACAAGGCTTCCGAAGGCTGCAAAACGGTTCCATCGGGACCAAACATCGCCGTGGTGGTAAGTCCGTTTTTTACAAGTTTGAGGCTATACAGCAAATTGTTGGTTTCACTGATGCCTTCACCACTAAAACGCAGTAAGTCAATCTCTACGCTACCCGGAATGATACCATCGAGCAGCGAGCGAACCAGTGCATCCGGATTGTTTGCATGATAAAAACAGGCATACAGCAGGTTCACTCCGATAATTCCGATGGCACGTTGTTGCCAGCTGCTTTCGGTATCGTGCATCACGATGTGGATGACACATTCGATGGGTGCGCTTTGCGGAGTGCGCTGAAATTTCACGCCCAGCCAGCCGTGTGCATGATTGGTTTTATGGAAATTGGTGGTTTCGACCGTGTTGGCAAAAGCGAAAAAGCAAGTGGTGTTTTCTCTAAAATGCAGGCGCTTCTCTAGCAAACCATATTCTTTTTCGAGCATGCGGGAAAGGCGTTGTTCGCAAACATAACGCGATGCTTCGCCGTAAATAGCATCCGAGAAACTCATGTCGTAAGCCGACATGGTTTTGGCAACGGTTCCCGAAGCGCCACCGGCTTTAAAGAACTGAGCAGCGGTTTCTTGTCCGGCGCCAATCTCGGCAAATGAGCCGTAATAGCGCTGATCGAGGTTTATTTGAAGGGCTTTTTCTTTGGTCGATAACCTGCGTTCCGTTTCCATAATCGATTGCTTCTGCAAGGCGCGGCAAAGATAAGGGAGAAGGAGGAGTTTTAAGAACTTTATTCACGCAACGGATACTTCTATGATTTTGCTTGACCTAAACGATTTTTCACGAAGGTCTGCAACAGATAATTTTTTTAGCTGAATACTTATGAATTAAAACCGAATGCAATCTACGCCATCAGCTCCTCCGCCAAATCCTTCTCTACCTTCAGGTTGTCGATGATAAATAACTGCCGGTCGGGCGTATTTTTCCCCATATAAAACTCTAGCAACTGCGGTAGATTCTCGTTTCGGCCGAATATAACTGGCTCTAGACGGATATCCTTCCCGATGAAATGCTTGAACTCGTCGGGCGAAATTTCTCCTAGTCCCTTGAATCGTGTAATCTCCGGATTTTTACCCAGGCTCGAAATCGCATTGCGGCGTTCCTCGTCCGAATAACAGTAAATCGTTTCCTTCTTGTTGCGCACCCTGAACAACGGCGTTTGTAGGATGTAGAGATGCCCGTTTTTTACCAGGTCGGGAAAGAACTGCAGGAAAAACGTAATCATCAGTAGGCGGATGTGCATCCCATCCACATCGGCATCGGTAGCGATTACGATGTTGTTGTAGCGCAGGTTTTCGAGCCCATCTTCGATGTTTAAGGCACTTTGCAAAAGGTTG
>CANMGM010000283.1 GCA_947497195.1 Bacteroidota bacterium | reverse complement strand
TTATCCCGGTCGCAAGGCGCACAATCCTGATCCACGTTCGACCGATGATAAATTCATTATGGAAATTCAGACTGCCGACAACAAGCGCGTTGGACAGGATGATATCGTTGCTACACTTCGCAGCACCGGTGCAATTGAAATTAATCAAAAAGAACTGAAATAATCTACAGATGAAAAAATTGAGTAATCTGATATTTGCGGCCTTCCTTGGAAGTGGCATGATTGCTTTGCAATCTTGTACAACAGATCCGCTCAGCCCGGGTCTTGAGTACATGCCCGACATGTACCGCGGAACGGCCTATGAGGCGTATGGAGAAAGTCCATTTGGTGATGCGGGTTCTTCATTGAAACCTGTTACCGGAACAATACCACGTTTCAACGATGAGACTTTACCATACCATGAAACGTACGCCTACCCAAATACAAATGAAGGGTATGAAGCTGCCGGTTTGGGATTGATGAATCCATATTCTGCAACTGAACTAATTCTTGAGAAAGGAAAACAAGTTTATACCAATTTTTGTGTTCACTGCCACGGTGAAAAAGGAGACGGTAACGGCACCTTGGTTCAGCGCGATAAGTTTGCTGGAGTTCCTTCATACTACAGTGCGACGTTGAAAGATTTACCCGAAGGTAAAATGTATCATACTATTTATTATGGTAAAAACATGATGGGTAGTCACGCTTCTCAGATTAATTATGCCGAGCGTTGGGCTGTGATTCGTTACGTTCAGAAGCTTCGTGCCGATGGACTTGGCGTATCTGCACCTAAAGACAGTACTGCTGCAGTTGCAGTAGATTCAACAACACTTGCCGCAGCTGCTGCGCCGAAAAAATAACAGAGTTAAGGACGATTCACACCAGAAACAATGAATTACACCTTCACCACAAAAACAAAAAATATATGCTTCGCTCTTATGGGCGTTGGCGTATTAAGTTTAGTTGGCGGATTTATTTCCGATTCACACAGAGCTTGGCCGACCTTGCTTCACAATGCCTTCTTTTTTATGGCAATTGGCTTAGGAGCATTGTTCTTCATGGCCGTTCAATATGCTGCTGAGGCAGGTTGGTCTGCAACTGTAAAGCGTCCGATGGAGGCGGTTGCGAGTTATCTTCCTTATGGTGCAGCAATTTTTGGAGTGGTGGTAATCTTATCAGCACTTCATGTAAATCATATTTACCACTGGGCCGATCCGCATGTTACAGATCCATCAAGCGAACATTACGATTCTATAATTGCCGGAAAATCGGCATTCCTTAATCCGGTATTTTATATCATTCGTACCGTGGTTTATTTGGTAGGATGGATTCTTTTCCTTCGTGCATTTATGAGACGTTCGGAATTGGAAAGTCAAGGATATGACTATAAAAATTGGAAACGCAGTCAAAGCCTTGCGGCATGGTTCCTTGTGTTTTTTGCCGTAACGTCTTCAACATCAGCTTGGGACTGGATTATGTCTATCGATACACACTGGTTCTCAACTTTGTTTGGATGGTATACATTTGCCGGTTTCTTTGTTAGTGCGATTACGGTAATTACGCTGCTTGTTCTACATCTTAAAAGCAAAGGCTTATTGCCTGAGGTTAACGACAATCACATACACGACTTAGGTAAGTTTATGTTTGCCTTCTCCGTATTCTGGACTTATTTGTGGTTCTCTCAGTTCATGCTCATTTGGTATTCAAACATTCCTGAAGAAACAACTTATTTCATGGATCGTTTTGAGAATTACAAGTTCTTGTTCATGTTTAACTTAGTGTTGAATTTCTTTTTTCCTTTCCTCGTCTTGATGAAAAGAGGTTCGAAGCGTACATTTGGTCTACTCAAAGTTGTTGGTGTAATTATCCTCTTTGGACATTGGAGCGACAATTTTGTGATGATAACGCCTGGCGTCCTCAAAGATCACTGGCATTTGGGTTGGGTAGAATTGGGAACAATGTTAGGCTTCCTTGGATTTTTTGGGTTCATCGTGCTGAACAAACTTGCCAGTCGTCCTGTAAATAACCCGAACCACGTTTTCTACGAAGAAAGTGTTCATCATCACATTTAATCAAAAGATTTAAACCAAGAACCACAGCATATGACCTTCTTAGTTTTAGCAGTAATCGTACTATTTGTTTTGGCGGGAACGCGAGTGATGTCTATTGCGGCTTTATCGGCCGAGTTACGCAGCAGCAGAAAAGATGAAACCATCACCGATGCCGAAAACCGAAACCAGGGGAATATGTGGGTTCTTTTCCTTATTGCATTTCTTGGTTTCTGCCTTTGGCAGTTCATGGCGTACAAGGATAAAATTCTACCTGAAGCGGCATCAGCTCACGGTCCCGAAATCGATCGTTTGTTTAACGTAACATTGGCACTTATTACCCTTGTGTTTATTGGAACTCACATAGTGATGATCTACCAAACATATAAGTATGCTGGAAAGAAAGCCAATCGTGCGACATACTTTGCACACAGCAATAAATTAGAGTTAATCTGGACTGTTATTCCTGCTATCGTACTATCGGGATTAATCGCTTATGGTTTGACCGTATGGAACGATGTTATTTACCCGGGCGACAAAAAAGCGATGGTTGTAGAGTTGTATGCAAAGCAATTCGATTGGACTGCCCGTTATTCAGGAAAAGACAATCAATTGGGACGTTATGATTTCCGTTCAATAGGTGAGGGGAATGATTTGGGTTTATTGGAAGATGCTAAAAATGATGATGATGTGCTAGTGAAGGGTGAATTTCATCTTATCAAGGGAGAGCCGGTTCAGTTTAAGTTCCGCTCACGTGATGTGATTCACAGTGCCTTCATGCCGCACTTTAGGGCTCAGATGAATTGCGTTCCGGGCATGGAGACAATGTTTGAATTTACTCCAACAATCACCACCGCAGAAATGCGCACCAAACTCAACAATCCTAAATTTAATTATATCCTACTTTGCAATAAAATTTGTGGAGCAACCCACTTTAACATGCAAATGGATATTGTTGTGGATACAAAAGAAGAATTCAATAAGTGGATGGCCGAACAGAAAACATGGGCTCAAACGCAAAGCGCAGCCAAACAAACTGCAGCTGCAAATGTTAATGTAACTGAAAACACTTCCGCTAATTAATTGTTGTTAAAGAAACTGTAAAACGAGGTCGATATGTCAGCAATGGAAACACACGATTCGCACGCTGAGCATCTGGTGAAGGATGTACAGCATGGTCACGCACACGATCATGGTCACGATGACGATGATCATCATCATGAAACGTTCTGGACGAAGTACGTCTTCTCTCAGGACCATAAAATGATTTCTAAGCAGTTTTTGATTACTGCTGTATTTATGGGTGTAATAGCCATGTTAATGTCGGTTGTGTTCCGTTTGCAACTGGCTTGGCCGGGTAAGAGCTTTCCTATCCTTGAACCAATCTTAGGTAAAT
>CANMGM010000282.1 GCA_947497195.1 Bacteroidota bacterium | reverse complement strand
TACGACAATGCCTACATGGGTTCACTTGGTTTTGGCATACGTACGCCGGTAAATGACTTTGCCGTTCACAATGGTGCATTGTACGCAGCCTGCGATATGATTTTAGGCGGAGACACCTGTGCACTGGCCATTTTTAACGAACAAAACGATGGCAATTGGGAAACCTTGATTGGTGCCGCACCCGGCATGGAAGATGGTTTCTGGGGAAATGGAATTTATTCGATTGAATCGGATGGATACAGATTACTTTGCGGAGGCGATTTTTTCTGTACCACTATGTTAACTTATGGAAATAACCTCATGGCTTACGAGCGCTTTCCATCGGGAAATACATTCTATAATTCCTATACTCCGCTATTGGTGCCTGATGCACCGATACGCACCATCTCGCTTCATAACGAACGCCTATACTTTGCCGGCGATTTTAACGTGAATCTTTTCACCGATACCTTAGGGCATATTGGCTATTTGGATTATGTGTTGAGCATAAAAAACGATCCGAAGTCTAACACAACCTTGCTTGCTGCCCGTCCAATTCCGGCAGCCAACGAATTGAACTACACTCTCGAAACGCAGGGCGAACCGGTAACACTTTCGCTTTATTCACTGGCAGGGAACGAAGTATATACGCAAACAAATGCTGCAACATCGGGTAGCATTCCGGTTTCGCAGTTTACCAATGGTATTTATATCTTGCGAGTGCAATCTGCAACGCATCAATCAACTATGAAGATTGTAGTGCAGCATTAAATTCAACCCGTAATATTGCCCAAATTGGTTATTGATAAAGTCAATTTTAACCATTTGGCATTCAAAACATAATGCGTTTAAATTCGATCACAAGTCGCACCCATTTCGTAATCCTACTGCTAATCATTCAAAAACTTAGTTATGCGCAGTATTGTTTACCGCCTTCAGACCTTGGAACTGTTCTCGGATCCTACATAAATTCGGTCGAGCTGCTTGACCTAAACAACCAATCAGGCGCATCGATAGCGCCTTATTATTTGTATTACTCAAATCTGGAACCGGTAGAACTTGAGGCAGGTAACGATTACATAATGAGCATTGGAGCTGGTTCAATGCAAAACGATTATTTTGCAGTTTGGGTTGATTGGAATAATGACCTCGATTTTGCCGACGAAGGCGAATTAATTGGTGAGCAAACAAATTCAATAGCAGGTCAAACGTTATTTTTTACGTTGAATGTACCGCTAAACACTGCCACATCATTTAAACGCATGCGCATACGCTGTGGCCCAAATGTGAACCTCGAGCCTTGCCTCAATTACAGTTATGGCGAAACCGAAGATTATACGTTATTGATCCAACCTCCACCATTGAACTATTGCATTCCATCGAGTTTTGCAGGTGGTGGATCGGGCAATTTTATTCAGGCAATTCGACTCAACGAATTTGTAAACAGCACCGGAGCCTCGGCTCAGCCACACTATTTTGTTGCCGATACGCTCCTCAAACCAAAACTCACAAGAGGAAGTAGTCAAATACTGCGTGTAATGGGCGGCACATCCACCATTAACCGCTATGCCGCATGGATAGATTGGAACAACGATGGCGATTATGTTGATGCGGGCGAAAATATTGGCGATTAAGCCAATACACAGGCATATCAGCAACACGGTTTTTATTTTACTGTTCCTAATGATGCAGATGAAGGAATGCTGAGAATGCGTGTACGCTGCGCAGAGGTATTCAGTGGGAATTTAAGTCCATGTGCTAACTATGCAAACGGTGAGACGGAAGATTATGTTGTAGAGCTTATCGATTCCATTTCAGGTTATTGCACCCCGCAATTCAGTGCTGGCAACTCAAACAATACATTTCTAAATCGCATCACCCTCGATAATTTATTTTTCGATTTGTTTTCAGCGCCTGCTCCCGACTATTATTCCAATTACAGTAACAGCTTTAACTCGGCCCCGCTCAGCGCAAATGAAACGTACATGCTGTATCTGGGTGCACAGGGCGATGCATTTGCATCAACGCGCTATGCCGCTTGGATTGACTACAATAGGGATGGCGATTTTAACGATGAACTAGAATATCTCGGAGAAACACGAATGAACAGCGCCTTTGCTTCATCTTTCATATCATTCCAAACCCCTGCGATTTATGAGGCCGGCCGTACACGGCTGCGTGTGCTTGTTGCTCCCAATGGCTCATCGGATTTACAAAGTTGTGGAATCTATACCTTTGGTGAGTGCAAAGATTTTGCAGTTGAGTTGCAACAGTTCAGCGCCGGATTGTGTGTTCCAACAGGCAATACAGAACAGGGCGATTTTATAAATAAAATAGAAATCGGTGATCTCCAGTCCGACGAAGGATCCCAGGGAGGTTCTGACTATCACTATTATGGGAATTGGGTGCATCAAACAACACCAGGCGCCCAAATTCAATTACAGGTGCAGGGAGGCTCTTTTACACAATTGCCGGTACAGTATGGAATATGGGCCGACTGGAACAACGATTTGTTTTTTGACGAATTGGAGCGTATTGGTTTGGACACCATTAGTGAAACGGAATTTCCGAATTTGCAGTTCAACATAGATGTCCCTCAAATTCAGGCGCAAGGCTTTGTCCATCTTCGTATTCGTGCCATACGCAACAGCGTTGGCGATACAACAGCATTTTCGGCTTGTTCAGATCATGCCTTCGGTGAAACAGAAGATTACCGCTTGTACATCGGATCATCTGCAAATTCGTTTTGTACCAATCTACACACCAATAATGGTTCGAACACTATCTCCATAGATGAAATTCGCCTGGTAAACAGCGATTTGCATAAAAATGCTTCTGGCGTTGAATACTTGACCGACCTTGGTTATACGCGTTGGCCCATCTCAGGTCGACTTAGTACAACGCTAGTACAACCTCAAACCTACTATTTGAAAGTTCAGACAAGTGGGGCCGACCGTGCAGGAGCATGGCTGGACATGAACCAAAATCAAACCTTCGAAACCAATGAGTTTTATCCGATATACATCGTAACAGGGAACCTCTACTATTTCCAAATATCCATACCACCCAATACGCCATCCGGCTTCGCTACGCTGCGCATTCGAGTTAGAAACGGAGGAGCTGTAATGTCAGCAGATGAAGCGTGTTCGGTGTTCGAAAATGGAGAGACGGAAGACTTTAGGCTTTTCATTTCCACAGCTCGTGGACTTCCGCCGATTGCAGATTTCGATTATTCACTGAACGGAATTGAGACCTCTTACACGAGTACATCTGCAAATTTTCCCGATTTCTGGACATGGTTTTTCGAAGGAGGAAATCCCCCGACAACAATCGGCGATAATGCCTTGGTTTATTACACGAATGGCCAACCCGGATGCCTGAGCGCATCAATCACTGCAACAACTTTCTTTGGCAGCGATTCGTATGTTAATCCATGTGCGATTTATATTC
>CANMGM010000281.1 GCA_947497195.1 Bacteroidota bacterium | reverse complement strand
ATAAATCGAAAGCCTGATTGTATTGTTGATGAGCGTTACGGCAATAAGCGTCAAAACCGCACCAAAGGCCAAAAAGAACCAACTTATTTTTTGAACATTGTCGATAATCTTGACAATGAGGTTTCGCGGATAACTAATTTGCTCAACCCACTCGTTTTCGAGCCACTTCTTTTCCGTTTGTGCGAAGAATGCATTGTTTGCAAATTCGGGTTTGAAATTCACGTCGAGCGAGGCCGGCAGAGGATTGTAGCCCAGAAAATCGACAAAATCTTCGCCCAATTCCTTCTCGAACTCAGCAGCAGCCTGATCTTTCGAGGTAAACTGAACCGATTTCACGAATTGTTCGGCTTCGAGCGATTTACGGAAGCTTTCCATCTGGACTTCATCAACCGAGTCTCTGAAAAACACCGTAACGGTAAACGATTCGCGGGTAAAATCGGTGAGCTTTCGGGCATTGATGAGCAACAATCCCATCAGGCCCAACATGAATAACACCATGGTTATACTCACCACCGAAGTAAGGTATGATGAGCGTAATCTACGTTGCTGAAACCTGCTTTCCGACATAATATGGTGGCCAAAGATACAATCCAGATGTGCTTTTTAACAGCTTCGTTTTATCATCTTTCAACAGGCATTTGAACATTTTGCATTGCATCCAAGCCGTAGTATTACCTTTGCGTCAAATCAGAGGCAATTATTATGGAACTGAATTTTCGTGAAATCGAAAAGAAATGGCAGCAATACTGGCGTGAAAACAACATGTACAAAGTTGAGACGGATGCTTCCAAACCGAAGTACTATGTGCTCGACATGTTTCCGTATCCTTCGGGAGCAGGCTTGCACGTTGGCCATCCGCTCGGGTACATTGCCTCCGATATTGTTTCGCGTTACAAAAGGCTGAAAGGATTTAACGTGTTGCATCCCATGGGATTCGATGCCTTTGGATTGCCGGCTGAGCAGTACGCCATTCAAACTGGTCGACACCCGGCCGATACCACCGCCGAAAATAGCGCCCGTTACCGCGAGCAACTCGATAACATTGGATTTTGCTACGACTGGGATCGCCAGGTAAACACCTCCGATCCAAAATATTACAAATGGACACAGTGGATTTTCCTGCAATTGTTCAACAGCTGGTTCAATAAATCGTCGGGGAAAGCTGAAGCTATTGATACACTGAGTGCGCATTTCGAGTCAAACGGAAGTTCAGGCTTAAATGCCGCCTGCGATGCTCATGAAGCATTCACGCCAGCGCAATGGACCGCCATGAGCGAGAAAGCACAGCAGCAGATTTTGATGAATTACCGCCTTGCCTACCAGCGCGATGCGAGTGTAAACTGGTGCGAGGCTTTGGGAACTGTTTTGGCCAACGATGAGGTGAAGGATGGCTTTAGCGAGCGTGGCGGGCATCCGGTCGAAAAACGCATGATGCGCCAGTGGTTTTTGCGCATTACCGCCTATGCCGAGCGACTCTTAGGCGATTTGGAAGAACTCGACTGGACCGATTCAATGAAAGACATGCAGCGCAACTGGATTGGCAAATCGGAAGGCGCGAGCTTGCATTTTAAACTTGAAAACGGAAGCGATTCGATTGAAGTGTTCACAACGCGGCCCGAGACGGTTTTCGGGGTCGATTTTGTGACCCTTGCACCCGAACATGAGTTGGTTGAAACCCTCACCACCGAAGATCGAAAAGCCGAGGTTGAAGCCTATGTGAATGCCGCAAAAAACCGAAGCGAGCGCGAACGTATGGCCGACGTAAAACGCATCAGCGGCGTATTTACAGGTTCCTATGTGCTGCATCCCTTTAGCGGAAAGAAAATCCCAATTTGGGTGGGCGATTATGTGCTCGCAGGATACGGAACCGGTGCGGTGATGGCTGTTCCCGCTGGCGATCAGCGCGACTGGGATTTTGCACGGCATTTTGCCATTCCAATTACCGAAATTCACGAAGGTGCTGATATCTCGACCGAAGCACACACTTCCAAAGAAACGCGCCTAAAGAATTCAGATTTCCTCAATGGATTTACCGGCTACGAAGCAATGAAAATGGCCATTGCCGAAATCGAAAAGCGCGGCTTGGGTACGGGCAAGGTAAATTACCGTTTGCGCGATGCAGGATTTAGTCGCCAGCGTTACTGGGGAGAGCCTTTCCCGATTACATACCGCGATGGCGTAGCGTATGCATTGAGTGAAAACGAATTGCCACTCGAACTTCCGGTGCTCGACGATTTTCGTCCAACGGGCAAACCCGAAAGCCCACTCGTTAAAGCCGAATCATGGGTTGAAGCCGCACAAGGTCGCCGCGAAACCGATACCATGCCCGGTTATGCCGGCTCTTCGTGGTATTTTTTGCGGTACATGGATCCGCGCAACGATGCTGAATTTCTGAGCAAAGAATCTGAATCATAGTGGCAGGATGTTGATTTGTACATCGGAGGAACCGAGCATGCCGTGGGGCATTTGCTGTACGCACGATTCTGGCAGAAATTCCTTTACGACACAGGCCGAGTGAGTCGCAAGGAGCCTTTCCGCAAGCTCATCAACCAGGGAATGATTCTGGGCCGCTCGAATTTTGTGTACCGTGTGGCGGGCGAAAACCGTTACATCTCGGCCGATTTGCTCAAGCAATTTCCCGATATAAAAACCAGCGCCATTCACGTGGATGTGAACCTGGTGCGCAACGATGTGCTCGACATTGAGGCTGTGCGCAACTGGCGGCCCGAATTTGCCGACGCGGAATTTACCTGCAATGCCGATGGCGAGTATGTATGCGGTGTCGAAATCGAGAAGATGTCGAAATCGAAGTACAATGTGGTAAATCCGGATGATATTATTGAGCAATACGGCGCCGATACACTGCGACTTTACGAAATGTTTCTGGGTCCGCTGGAGCAGTTCAAACCCTGGAACACGAACGGAATCGAAGGTGTTTACCGCTTCTTCAAGAAATTGTGGAATTTGTGTATCGACGAAAATGGAAACCTGCGTTTGAGCGATGATGCACCAAGCGAGCAGGAGCTGCGTGTGTTGCATAAAACCATCCGCAAGGTGGAGGAAGACATTGAGCGGTTCTCGTTCAATACCTCAGTGAGTACCTTTATGATTTGCGTAAACGAACTGAGTGATCTGAAATGCGCGAAGAAAGCAATCCTCAAAGATTTACTGATTATCCTATCGCCTTATGCCCCGCATATTGCCGAAGAGTTGTGGCAAGCCTGCGGCGAAACAGAATCCATTACGAAGGCTGCATTCCCGCAATGGAACGAAGCATTTATCCGCGAAAGTGCGGTGGTGTATCCGGTGGCCTTTAACGGAAAAACACGTTACCAGATTCAGGTGCCGGTCGATATGCCGCAACAGGAAGTTCAGGAACTGGCCCTCGCGCACGAAGAAGCATCGAAATGGCTTAACGGGGGCAATCCGAAAAAGGT
>CANMGM010000280.1 GCA_947497195.1 Bacteroidota bacterium | reverse complement strand
TCGCCACAATCAACATGCGGAGTAAATGACGGTTTGTATTTACCACGAATCAGCATGGCAACTTTGGAACTCAGGCGTCCGAGGACCATGTTCTCGGCATCAACGATCACCATTTCTTGTCGACTGTTGCTCTGTTTGCCGATACTGTTTTGTAACTTAGTGTATCCACTTTACTGGGAAATTTAAGAAATACGATTTTTAAACGGGCTGCAAAGATAGGAATCAATTCTTTATGTCCAAATATTGATTGCAGCATTTTTTCAATAAAAAAGTTTACAATCCGTTTTAGCCTGTAAAATCGCGATTATGCCATCATTAAATTGCAGCCGCGCACGTCAGCATGATCAAATCTTCCGAGCACTTCGAAGCCTTTATCAGGAACAATTCTTCCCAAATCGGCGGTTTCGATGAACGCGCACGAATCGAGATTCGCCAGATCTATAACATTAATTCCACCTGTTTTCCCATTAGCCTCATAAGCAAGTGGGTTGTCTGATTCGCGAATCAACACCTTCATCCAGGGCGGACAATTAAAATGTTTTTCGTCGAGCATCCAGGCTTGCGACAACAATTCAGTCATCCCATATTCTGAATCGATACGCCGCAAAGGCCATCCCGATTTTATCATTGCGTGCAGTTCTTCGCGAATCATTTCGCGCCGGCGGCCCTTCATCCCTCCTGTCTCGATTACATGCACAGAAGTTGGAACCGATGGATATGCCATTGAAAAATCAATCAGTGCGAAACTAACGCCAATAAGCCAGATTTTTTGATGGCCGGCTTCCTGCTTGTGCAACATATCCTTCAATTCGTCTAGATTATAAAGATAAAAGCCGCTGTCGGGGTGTTTACTTTCCTGAATCAGCAACTCGGTCATCCACACCAGTGATGATCCCGGACGCTCCAGGTAAGCTGGCAATAATCCAATGATGCAATAAGCTTCGGGATTGCCGTATGCTTGTTTAAATCCTCTCAGTATACTTTCTCGGTAAAGTGATGCATCATATATATAGTGTCTCGAAGTCAATGCTCCGGTAGTGCCCGAGCTGCTGAAAACAAGTTCTGCTTCGGCACTTCCGCTTTTAACTTCATGCCCCTTAAAAAAATGGATAGGTAAAAATGGAATATCCTCAAGCGCATGCACGTTGGATGGATTTCTGTTCAGCGCATTCGACCAGGTTCTATAAGTTGGATTTTCTGAAAATTGATAACGGTAAATCTCTAGCGCCAGTTCTTGAAAGTCTATCTCCGCCTTTATTTCAAAAATGCGCTCCCTTATGCGGTTGCGTTCTGCACTGAAGCGTTTCGCCGAAAAGGATGTATCTTTGCCAGTCATGAATCGTTGCTGTGCAAATGTAGTATATCCCTTGCTTGCTGCCTGTGCGGTATTGCTTAGTTCGTGCGCCGAAAAAACAGAATTCTCCGAAATACCCTTCATCCAATTCACTGCATTCGAACAATTAAAAACATCAAGCGGTAAAGATTCTATCGGAATTCTGAAGCTTTATTTTACCGATGGTGATGGCGATATGGGGTTGGGCGCTTCTGATACTTTAGCTCCGTTTAACAAAGGTTCGCTCTATTATTATAATTTCTTTATCACCTATTTCGAAAAGCAAAACGGGGTGTGGACCAAAGTCGTGTTGCCTCCACCTTTTCCGGGTGCCGATACACTTACAAACAATTCACGAATTCCGAATCTAACGCCAACAGGGCAGAATAAATCCTTGGAAGGCGAAATATCCATGCAACTGTTCACCAACAATCCGTTCTCGCCATACGATACCATCCGCTACGATGTGCGCATTTGCGATCGTGCTCTGAACATGAGCAATTTGGTACAGACGCCAGAGATTGTTCTGGTAAAGTAAGATCGCCACCAAGTTCTTAACATTAATTTAACAGTGCAAATATGCGCTAAGTAAAAGATATTTAAGTCTTTATACGGTTTATTGGCAAATGCGACTCCTTGCTAAATTCACAATTCGTTCACATAGTTATTCCATATTAGTTAACACAGGGTAACGTGCTTTGTGATGCAAAACAAATTTCATTATGAAGAATTTCTTTACACTACTTTGTGGTATGTGTGCAGCTGCCATTGCGGTTGCCCAAGTTTCAGTTACCGACGCTGATTTAGTTGCGGGTCAAACCTACAACTGGACTAACAATAACACCTATGTTTTGGATGGTTTAGTATTCCTCGAAGAAGGAGCAGTATTGAACATTCAGGAAGGTACGGTTGTAAAATTTACAGAACAAATAGCAGGAACAGCTTCTGCCCTGGTAATTTGCCGCGGTGCAAAAATTAATGCTATTGGTACGCAAGATGCTCCGATCATTTTTACAGCAGCCATCGACGATGTAAACGATCCTACCGACCTTGGTCCTGCTGATGTTCAACTTTGGGGAGGCTTGGTGTTGCTCGGAAAAGCAACTACCGAGAAAAATGGGTTGTACGAAGTTTCCATCGAAGGTATTGCTTCAACCGAACCACGTGGTTTGTACGGTGCTTCGGGTAACGACCCGGCTAATTTCGACGATAACGACAATTCGGGCGAGTTACGCTATGTGTCTATTCGCCATACCGGTTACGGACTCACAACCGGTTCCGAATTGCAAGGCTTAACACTGGGCGGTGTTGGCCGCGGAACAAAACTTTCGTTCGTAGATATCTATGCGTCTTCGGATGACGGAATGGAAATTTTCGGTGGAACGGTAGACATTAAAAACTTCTGCGTTGCTTTTGTTGAGGACGATTCTTATGATTTCGATGAAGTGTGGAAAGGTAAAGGTCAGTTCCTGTTTTCAATTCAGCGCGCTGATGTTGCCGATGCAGGTTGGGAATACGATGGGTCGACACCCAATAACACTGAGGCCCACACTTCATCTGCCATTTACAATTTCACGCACATTGGTTCCGGTCCGGGAGCTGCGGCATCCAACCCAATCGGATTGTTAATCCGTGCCGGAGGTTCTGTTGTTGCCGCGAATGGTATTGTAGCGCAGATGAAAGGTAAGGGAATTGAAATTCAAGATGATTCTGCGAATACCACAACAGATTCGTACAGCCGTTTCTTAGCGGGTGAAACAGAAATCAAGAACAATTTGTTCCATGCCATCGGTTCCGCAACTGCTTTAGATGGTTCCGCAAATGGAATTATACGCATCAGCAGCAATCCTGGCGACGAAACAGCTGAAGCTTTGGCAACGCACCTGGCATTAACAAATCAAATCGCTGATCCCGGATTCGTGTCTATAAGCCGCGATCAGGATGGATTGCTCGATCCGCGTCCTTCAGCCACCGGTGCAGCTTACACAACACCACTTGCTTCTTATCCGAATGATCCGTTCTTCACACAGGTAAATTATAAAGGCGCACTTTCGTCAGAAGCCGGCGATTGCTACATCGCAAAATGGACAACACTCGCGAAGAATGGTCAC
>CANMGM010000279.1 GCA_947497195.1 Bacteroidota bacterium | reverse complement strand
TTACAGGGTATAAACCTGCTTACTCAATTAACCTAATTTAAGCAGGTCGTTCACATTGCATATCATGGAGCCAACAATTGGCAGAAATTAGGCTTTAGAAGCGAGATTAAAAGAAGCAATGTTGTGGACTTTATCAAAAATTAATCTCGTCGATAACCTCCTATTGCAAGTATGTAACCAGTTTTAAACCCTCTGCATTTCCTACCTTATTTTTTGGAAATTGAATAAGTGAATTTCTGTCACACACACGAGAAAAATTATAAAGAGAATGCACCAATTAAATTTATCTCCTAACAAGGTAAGGTTTCCAATACAATTCTTTTTTGAACATTGTTGTTGGTAAATAAACTTGATTTGAATTGAAAGATTTTGTAGGAATCCTATCCCCCCTACCCTAAGGGCGAAGCTACGAAACTAGCAACATCTAGCCGTAAATAAACGTTTATAAACGATTAAAACACCTATTTATCGTTATCATGGCTTGATACAGCCTTTTTTTTGCAGATTACCGAATATGCAATCAACACCTGTTTCATAATTTAAATATGATGAAAACAGTATTTTCTTTGGTGATCGGTTGCATTAAATTTATACTTTTCAAATTTGAACGTATGAAGCATCCCCGTCGATCTTTTCTCCGTAATTCGGCTATTGCGGCATTTTCTTTAGGATTTGCTCCCTTATCGGGCAAAACCAATGCTTTGGGCGACTCTAACGCAAGCGAAACCTGCGATGAAACTACGCTGGATCTTTATGGTCAAGGGCCATTCTACACAGCCAATGCTCCGGTTCTTGTAAACAATCAGCTTGCATCGGCTAACGAACCCGGTACACGGCTCATTTTAAGCGGAATTGCCCGTTCTCTCGATTGCATAAACACCATTCCGGATATGCTTATTGATGCTTGGCATGCGAATGATGCCGGAACATATGATAATACTGGCTTTAACCTTCGGGGAAAAACCTACACAAACGAAGCAGGATTTTATCAGATTGAAACCATTTTACCGGGCAAGTATCTCAACGGAGCGTCTTACCGTCCGCGGCATATTCACTTCAGATTAACCCCTCCGGGAGGTTCTATGCGCATTACACAGCTGTATTTCGAAGGCGATACCGACATTCCAGGCGATGCGGCAGCATCTGTAAACAGTGGAACATACGATGCCACCGCCCGAACCATTCCGCTTGTGCTCAATTCGGAAGGAAAATATGAAGGAACATGGGATATTTTTCTGAACAACGGCGCTGTTTCGAATGGGCATGATTTACATCTCGAAACGGGCATGCTATATTCTGCTTCCCCCAATCCATTTGGTACCCGGGTTGATTTTCATTATGGCGTTTTTCGTCGGGCGCGCGTTGCCATTCAGGTCTTCAATATGCAAGGTTCGCTCGTTGCTGATTTGGAAGAAGCCCAATTAAAGCCCGAAAAATACCACGCTGTCTGGATTCCCGATTCAAAGCTCCCACAAGGTATTTACATTGCTGTGTTGAAAGTAAACGATTTGCAGGTGCATTATTTGAAATTGATTAAACGCGATTAATCGCCTTTCGATCCTCATTTTTCATGATATTTGATTGTTGGGGATTAATCTGAATACACTCGAATCAAATAAAAGCATTGGCTCTGAAATTTGGATGACTAAGCGCTTTTGAAAATTAATTTTACCCTGCACCTGCAGCCCATTGCCCATCATTAATTCACTATCTTTGCAGCCGCAATGAAAAATATCCGTAATTTTTGCATTATCGCCCACATCGATCACGGCAAATCGACACTTGCCGATCGACTGCTCGAATACACCAATACCATTACGAAACGTGAATCGCAGGCACAGGTGCTCGATGATATGGATCTAGAGCGTGAACGCGGCATCACGATAAAAAGTAAGGCCATCAAAATGGAATACTTGCTGAATGGTGAAAAATATATCTTAAATCTTATAGACACGCCGGGCCACGTTGATTTTTCGTACGAGGTTTCGCGTTCGATTGCGGCCTGCGAAGGAGCGCTTCTTATTGTAGATGCGGCACAGGGAATTCAGGCTCAAACCATTTCGAATCTCTATTTGGCGCTCGAACACGACCTAGAGATTATTCCCGTGCTCAATAAAATGGATCTTCCCGGTGCCATGCCCGAAGAGGTGAAAGATCAGATTGTGGATATGATTGGCTGCAAACGCGAAGAAATTATTCCGGCCTCAGGCAAAACTGGAATGGGCGTTACCGACATTTTAGAAGCAATTGTTAGCCGAATTCCTGCTCCCAAAGGCAATCCCGATGGAGAATTGCAGGCCTTGATTTTCGATTCGGTATTCAATTCGTTTCGTGGAATTTACGCTTACTTCAGGGTGATTAACGGATCGATAAAAAAAGGCGATAAGGTTAAGTTTATGGCAACGGGTTCGGAATATTTTGCCGATGAAATCGGTTCGCTAAGACTGAAGCCGGAACCACGCGATGAAGTAAGGGCCGGTGATGTTGGCTATTTGATTTCTGGAATTAAGGAAGCAAGGGAGGTTAAAGTGGGAGATACCATTACCCACGTTGACAAACCCTGCAAAGAACAAATCAAAGGGTTCGAAGATGTAAAGCCGATGGTTTTTGCTGGGATTTTCCCGGTAGATACTGAAGATTATGAAGAACTTCGGTATTCGATGGAAAAGCTTCAGTTGAACGATGCCTCGCTAACATTTGAACCCGAAAGTTCTGCGGCATTGGGCTTTGGTTTCCGTTGCGGGTTCCTGGGCATGTTGCACATGGAAATTATTCAGGAACGATTGGAGCGCGAGTTCAATATGACGGTGATTACTACCGTTCCGAACGTTTCGTATCGTGCATATCAAACCAACGGAGATGAGTTGGTGGTAAACAATCCTACAGACTTACCCGATCCGAGTAAATTGGATCGTATCGAAGAGCCATACATTCGAGCACAGGTTATTACCAAGTCAGAATATACAGGGTCAATTATGACATTATGCATCCAGAAAAGAGGCATATTAATCAACCAAAATTACCTCACGACCGATCGTGTTGAACTGATTTTTGAAATGCCAATGGGGGAAATCGTATTCGATTTTTACGATAAATTGAAGTCCATTTCGCGCGGGTATGCATCGTTTGACTACCACATGATTGATTACCGCGAATCGAAATTGATCAAACTCGATTTGATGTTAAATGGTGAGCCGGTTGATGCGCTATCATCGCTAATTCACCGCGACAATGCTTACGATTTTGGCAAGAAAATCTGCGAAAAGCTAAAAGAACTATTACCACGTCAGCAATTTGAGATTGCCATCCAAGCCGCCATCGGAGCCAAAGTAATTGCCCGCGAAACGGTAAAAGCCATGCGTAAAGATGTTACAGCTAAGTGTTATGGCGGCGATATTTCGCGGAAGCGTAAACTTCTCGAAAAGCAGAAAGAAGGAAAGAAACGTATGCGGCAG
>CANMGM010000278.1 GCA_947497195.1 Bacteroidota bacterium | reverse complement strand
TAATAATCCGAAGCTGATAAACAGCAAACACGTAATTTTTTTCATAGTAGTTTTCATGCGTTTTCTAATGCTTTTTGTACAAGTTGATTGGCGATTTTAGGATCGGCTTTTCCCTTCGAGAGTTTCATGACTTCACCCATAAAGAGTCCGACAAGACCGGTTTTTCCGCTCTTGTATTCCTGAACTTTATCGGGATAGCGTGCGATGGCTTCGGCAATCCATGCGTTGAGTTCGTCGGCGTTATTGTCCTGAATCCAGTTATTTTCCTGAGCAATGTCGATCGATTTCTTATCGGGATTTTGCACCAGAATCGGGAATACACGCTGACTGGCGGTTGAAAAACTTATTTTTCCCTGATCGATAATCTGGATGAGTTCTGCTAAAGTCGAAGGCTTCAGCGGAAATTCATCGAGCTCCAGTCCGTTTTCGTTGAGCCACGATTTTACCGGACCATTCATCCAGTTGGCTGCAGCCTTGTAATTGCCCGTTAAGGTGCAGAGTGTATTGTAATACAAGGCAATGAGCTTATTTTCAATCAGAACGCCCGCATCATATTCCGATAAACCATACGTTTTGGTGAAGCGCTCAAACAGGCTGTCGGGTAATTCGGGCATAGCGGAACGCACGCGTTCGATATAGTCTTGCTCAACCAGAACAGGATTGAGATCAGGCTCCGGGAAATAGCGGTAATCGTTCGCTGCTTCTTTTGAACGCAGACTGAACGTGCTTCCATTAACGGCATCGAACGAACGGGTTTCCTGTGTAAGTGCTTCACCCGCTTCGATGGCTTCGATCTGTCGTTTTATTTCAAATTCGATGGCGCGCTGCACATTGCGGATGGAATTCATGTTCTTCACTTCCACCTTGGTTCCAAATGTCGTGCTGCCTTTCGGACGAACCGAAATATTGGCATCGCAACGCATGCTTCCTTCTTCGAGGTTTCCGTCGCAAATGTCGAGGTAGCGCACCAGTTTGCGCACTTCGGTGAGATAGGCTCCGGCTTCTTCCGAACTGCGGATTTCGGGTTCAGAAACCATTTCGAGCAAGGCCACTCCAGCGCGGTTGAGGTCGATGAGCGAATCGTAGGGGTCTTGGTCGTGCATGCTCTTACCGGCATCTTCTTCGAGGTGAATGCGCGTAATGTTGATGCGTTTTTCGCCTTCGGCAGTTTTAAATTTGACCGAACCTCCTGTGCAGATTGGTGTTTTATCCTGCGTAATCTGATAGCCCTTAGGCAAGTCGGCATAGAAGTAATTCTTCCGGGCAAACTGGTTTTCGCGGCGGATTTCGCATCCACAGGCAAGCCCAAGTTTTACCGCAAACTCGATGCTGCGCTTATTAACGCGCGGCAAGGTACCGGGATGGCCCAGGGTAATTGCACTGATGTTAGAATTCGGATGAGCACCATAGCTGGCCGAGTCTGAAGAATAGGCTTTGCTCTGCGTAAGAAGTTGGATGTGTATTTCGAGTCCGATAACCGGTTCGTATGTCGTCATGAGATTTGATGAACCAAGAATTTGTCAAATATAGACACAAAATTGAAGGTATGCATTTTCTTGCCGACGACTAGGATTTTCACAGGCCTGTTGAAAATCCTGTTTATAAGTTAATTAACTCCCTCAAAAACAGCTTTAAATACCCATTTATCTTCGTGTAAGAAATTAGATAAGCTTGCTACAACATTGATAATTATTCTGCGTTAAGATTATTGTTTTCCAATCACACACCAATGAAAGCGCTCTTTAACAAACTCAATGCAACAACCAGGCGTATAGCATTTACACTGCGTTACGTTAGGTTGTTCTTTTAATCAGACACGATATTTTATTCCGAAATCCGACTTTACGAAACATGTGAGGTCGGATTTATTTTTTACGCATTTTTGTGCGTTTTACACATTATGGAAAACTGGAATCAAGCCTATTCCGCACATCGTTTCGGAACCCAATCTTTGCAGCCTGGAGGACGTTCGGAATATGAGCGCGACTGGGATCGGATTGTTTTTTCGAGTCCGTTTCGACGACTTCAAAACAAAACGCAGGTTTTTCCCTTACCGCAGGAAGTATTTGTGCACAATCGTCTTACCCATTCGCTAGAGGTGGCATCGGTTGGACGTTCGCTTGCTGAGGATGTAGGCATTTATCTATCCAACAACAGGCATTCGCTGGCATTGAGCGACGAAAGTGTAGAGTTTTACCGGTATCATCTGAAGCATGTTATTGCATCGGCTTGTTTGGCGCACGATTTAGGCAATCCGGCTTTTGGACATTCGGGGGAGGATGCGATTTCGCAGTACTTTATCGATCGGAATGCCGACACTGCCTTTCGTTCGCTTTTTACGGATGCCGAATGGAGCGACCTGACGCACTTTGAGGGAAATGCCAATGCCCTACGCTTGTTGTCGAATCAGTTTAACGGCAAGCTCGAAGGTGGCTTCAAACTTACCTATGCCACACTTGTTGCGATGGTGAAATATCCCTGTGAATCTTTAGCCAGTATGGGAAAATCGGGGCCTAAATACCGATCTAAATATGGCTTTTTTCAAAGTGAGGCGAATTTCTTTTCAGAACTGGCTTTGACGATGAATTTAGTGCGCGAACCGGGTGATCTATCTGTTTACAGGAGGCATCCCTTTGTTTACTTAGTTGAAGCGGCCGACGATATCTGCTATTCTGTTATCGATTATGAAGATGCGCATCGATTGGGTATTTTTTCGACCGAAAAGGTCATTGCCGATTTTCTGCCACTCATCCTGCTAAATCCCCACGAATCTGAAGAACGCGTTTATGCGCTCATGGATAAAGTCGGCGATTCAAACGAAAAGATCGCCTATCTACGGGCCAAAGCCATCAATGCACTAACACTGCGTTGTGTGAATCGATTTGTATCGCATCTCGACCAATTTCTTACCGGGAATTTTGAAGGGGATTTGATTTCTTCTGATCCCGAGGTGAAAATGGTGTTAAAAACAATTCAGCGTGAATCGGTTAAGTCGATTTATAATCATCCTACTGTTGTTAAAATCGAGTTGGCTGGTTTTAAGATAATGGCGGCTTTGCTCGAGGAATTTATTGATGCAGCATTGTGCGATGCCCCGCTTCGAAATGCTCGGCAACGAAATACATTACAGCTCATGCCAGAGCAGTATGCATTTAATGAAAATGAAAGTCCGTATATGCGGTGTATGTCGGTGCTCGATTTTGTTTCTGGCATGACCGATTTATATGCACTTAAGCTCTTCCGGAATTTGCGGGGAATCGAAATGCCGGGACTTGGCTCCGGTTCATAAATTAACAAATTACTATTCAATAACTAAAATGTTACCTGGCCCAAATTACATCTACGCATGTCCAAACTGTGGCAATCTCCTTAAAAAAGCAAGTTTAATGAGCGGGAATACGTTCAATTCAACGTTATTCTCTGATGGCAAACGAGTCTCGCCGATGCTTCCTGAATTT
>CANMGM010000277.1 GCA_947497195.1 Bacteroidota bacterium | reverse complement strand
GCCTAGATTAACCGCAGCAGCAAAGGTCAAATTACCTGTACCAGTCGGAACAAGTGCAGTGCTACCAAATGCAAAATCGGCATTGGCAACAATTGACGTAATATTGGGCGATTTTAACGTAGCGTTGTTGTTCGAAAGCACCCCGCCATTAATGGTTAAGGTACCGCTGCCAAAGCCACTAACTCCGGCCCAAACAAGAGCGCCGTTATTTAGGGTAATGCCTGCTGGCAAACCTGTGGCATTTGTATTAGCACTCGAAAAAACACCTGGACCATTTTTAATAAGCCCGGTACCAGCTGCAGTTGAAAAGTCTTGTGTTGAGGTGAAGGTTGCGCCCGAAGCCACATAAATAGGTGCAATCGCACCACCTGATGCACCAAATCCAAGTGTTCCTGTGTTTGATAAGGTAACATTCCCCAATGCAACAATTCCGGCAACGTTAGTTGATGCGCCGGTAATGGTATTGTTTGCAAGATTAAAATATGCAGTTCGTCCGGTCGTCCATGTTTGATTGTACGGACCAGCAGGATTTTGACTCCAGGCGTTTGATGCTGTCCATGATGCTACACCGCCACCGTTCCAAAACATGGCAACACTAGCCGTTGGCACTACTTCGCCCGAAGCGAGTATGGTTGCTGTATGATAATTGCTTCCATTTAAAAACAGAACACGCTGCAATTGTTCTGCAGTTAGGCCTGTTGTTGAATTGCCGGCAAAAAAGCGACCGGCAGTTCCTGCAGTCCCGTTAAAAGATCCGGTCCAACCGGTAACAAATAGAAATCCGCCCCAGGTGGAAGCGTTAGAATTTGCAAAATTGATAGTATGCCCGCCAGTTCCAAATGCCAATGTCGAATTGGCACTTACCGTAAGCGTTCCTAAGGTTTCAGCGAAACCTGCCGCAGCTCCTGTGCTGAATGTTCCGCCGGCAAGCACCATGTTGCTCGAGTTGCTGATAACATTGGCAGCCCCCAAACGCAAAATTCCGGCAACAATAGATGTATTGCCGGTGTATGTATTGGCTCCCGAAAGGGTGAGCGTTCCTGTTCCCTGCTTCGAAACCGTAGCTCCGGCGCCCGAAATGAAAGACGTTACGTTGGTTGCCCCGCTACCATCGAAAACAACAGTATTGGCATTACCGAAAATTTCGCGGGCAAAATTGGTTGTCGCACCCGAAGTAAGTGTGCGAAGCGTTACCGACGTGGCATCGATACCGATGCGCACGTTAAAGTTGTGCGTTACTCCCGAATTTGAATTGTTGTATAAGCCGTTGGTTAAACTTATTCCTCGTGTAACATCATCAGGCGACCCATTGAAGGTGCGGTTGTTCGTAGCAGCGTTTGTTAAAGTTAATGACCTTAATCCCCAAAACGCAGTATTCAACGACATCGTTGTCTGATGGTTGTTTGCAATTTCAACGTTATGACGCGTTGTTGAACCATCGTTGCAGTCGGGCCTGTTGCGCGCATTGTTGGGAGTAAACCCAGCATACCACCACTGGCTGTTGGCTGTTCCAATAGAACTGCAATCGCCGTTTTCCCAATTGCCGTTAGCGGCCTCGGTTCGCCATGATACGGTTTGTTGACCATATACAACTGATCCTGGAGAGGCAAGTAGGACTAAGGAAAACAGTAGCACTAATCGTTTTAATAGAATAGCGGGCAGGGATTGCATCCGGCCATCATGCTCTGCAGTGCGAAGTGCTTCGGCAATTTTTTGTCCCTTAAACTGGATAGAGGAATAATGACTCATGTGTTGTGTGTAAGTGTGTTTCGAGGGTCTGTTACGCGATGAATTAATTTAGGTTACCTTTTTTAACTATTGACTATAAAAAATCTGATTATCAATCACTTAAAAATTTATAAAATATAGAACACGATTTTTCCGCTGCATGAATTTGCTTTGTACGCTATGCTGCAATGCCATGGTTGGTTTTCACGAACTCTATTGGGCGTTTTTTAGGATGGGGTGTTATAAACACAGAGGTAAATCTTAGAAAATAGGCACTAAACGGCTTCACCAGACGAAGTAAATCGAAATGCGAATTTGTTAGCAAGCAGACCGAAGTCCTAAGAAAGGTAAATTAACGTGTGGAAATCGACGTATTACGAATTCGCCCCAATGCGTAAAAGCATTGAAAATAATAGAAAGAGTAAATGTTCATTGTGTAATGGTTAAGGTTAAGTTTACGGCCGCAAAAGTACTCAAAACATCAATTGAAAAAACACACTAAATAAGTATCATAACATAAATTTAAAGCAATCCAGATAATTACGTCACACACACATGGCATTAATCTGTTTCTACTTAGCTTTTTAGAGCAAAAATCCAATGCAAACCGACATCTTAATACAAATCTTTCCGATGCGATTATCCAGGGCCGTAGGCCTGGCATCTCTGTATCATCCCGCAACAAGAAACATCCCCAAATAAAAAAGCGCCTCTCCTTTGCAGGAGAAGCGCTCAAAAAATACTATGTTCCTATTCTAAAAAATAAACTTTCCATACACCGGCTTTCCCGATATGGTTATACGCGCAATGTAACTGCCTCGGCTTAAATCCGAAATCGAGATTACACCATTCCAATTTTGATGCGCCCGAGCCTCTGTTGCAGACTGAATCATACGTCCACCCGCATCAAAGATTTCGACTATAATTTCGGAGTTCGCCGCATTGCTGCAGCGTATGTGCAAGGTACCATTCGCTCTGTCGGCGTAAATAACGTTTAATCCACTGCCATATTCTCCTTCAAAATTCACCGGAACCATATCGCTGTAGGTAAAGTCGCCATTAAAGTCGGTTTGTTTCAGGCGATAATAACTTAAGCCCGCATGCGGCTTTGGATCAACCGCATTATATGTTCGCACTCCGTTGCTGTTGCCGGCTCCCGCTTGTTGGTTCACTATCTCATACTCCTCGCCATCTATACTGCGTTCAACCGTAAAGAAACTATTGTTGATCTCCGATAAGGTGGTCCACTCCAAATGCACTTCACTACCTACAGGTTCGGCAGAAAATTGGAGCAACTCAATCGGCAATGGATTTCCGTTCCCCACACCAGTAAATTCGCTGAATGTTGTAATACCAGACCAAGTGAGTGTTTTGGTTGATGTGTTCACGCCACCGGTTCCAATCATAGCATTCGACAAGCTTCCCAAGCAACTTTGCCATCCGCCAGCATTGTATTTGTAAGGGAAAAGGAATTCATCCCCCCCAAAAATATCAGATCCTGCATACGTATAGGAAACATTGTATAACGGGTCAGTAATTCCTGTTGGTTCGATACTCCAGTAGCGGCCCAAATAAATTGTACTTGTAAAGACAGCCGGATGCGCGGTACCTATAAGCTTAGCGGTAAGTGTTGCATTGTTCAACGTTGCACTGGTAAGATTCACCGTAAACGGCGTGTAATTAGATTGGTCGCCAATCGGGAACAGATAGTCATTGCCGATTGAGTTTACCCGATGAAGT